>JAJZTV010000157.1 GCA_021847385.1 Pseudomonadota bacterium
CCACTGCGGGCCGTGCATCCAGACATCGCCCAACAGATTGACCATCACTACCGGCGTGAGCAGGCGCGGGTCGCCCAGCGGCAGGCCGGCGAGCGCGCGTACCTGTTGCTGGAATTGGTCGGTGGCACAGGCATCCAAGGTGTAGTGGCCGCTGTTGTGTGGGCGCGGCGCCATTTCGTTGAACACGATGCGGCCGTCTTGCAGCACGAAGAATTCGACCGCGAGTACGCCGACGTAATCCAGCCCTTGCGCGATCCGGCTCGCCATCTCGCTTGCCTTGCGGCTAATGGCCTCGGGCACGCGGGCGGGCACGAGGCTGATGTCGAGGATACCGTTGCGGTGTTGGTTTTCCGCGACGGGAAAAACGGCGATTTCGCCTCGAACGTTGCGTGCCAGCACCACGGAGATTTCGCGTTCCAGCGGCAAGAAGCCTTCCAGCAGGCAGGGTACGAAACCGAGCTGTTCGTGGGCCGTCACCAGTTCATCCAGGCTGTTCACCCGGATCTGGCCCTTGCCGTCATAACCGAGACGGCGCGTCTTGAGCAGGGCCGGGCCGTCGATCACCGACCAGGCGTGAACCAAGTCGCCGGCATCTTCGATATTGGCGAACGGCGCGGTGTCGCAGCCGAATTCGCGGGCGCGGGTCTTCTCGGCCAGGCGATCTTGCGCGACGCCGAGGGCGGCGGCGGAGGGGGCGACCGTGCAGCGTTGGGCGAGAAATTCGACGCTCTCGGCCGGCACGTTTTCCCACTCGGTGGTGACGGCATCGCAGGTCTCGCCCATGCGTTGCAGGGCGTTGCGGTCGCGGTAATCGGCACACAGGTGCTCGTCGGCCATCTGGCCGGCCGGGCTGGTGAAGTCCGGGTCGAGCACCACGACGCGATAGCCCATGGTGCGGGCGGCGATGGTGAACATGCGGCCGAGTTGGCCGCCGCCGAGGACGCCGAGGGTGGCACCGGGCAGCAGCATCAGGCCTCCGGCAATTGCATGGTTAGGACCGATTCGGTCTGCGCTTTGCGGAATGCGGTGAGTTTGTCGCGGATGGCTTGGTTGTCGTTGGCCAGCAGCGCGGCGGCGAACAGCGCGGCATTGGCGGCGCCGGCCTCGCCGATGGCAAAGGTGGCGACCGGGACGCCCTTGGGCATCTGCACGATAGACAAGAGCGAGTCCATGCCCTTGAGCGCCTTCGACATCACCGGCACGCCGAGCACCGGCAGATGGGTCTTGGCAGCGACCATGCCCGGCAGGTGGGCGGCGCCGCCGGCGCCGGCGATGATGCACTTCAAGCCGCGCTCGGCCGCGTTACCGGCATAGTCGAACAACAGGTCGGGGGTGCGGTGGGCCGAGACCACGCGTTGCTCGAACGGGATGCCGAATTGCCGGAGCAGGTCGGCTGCGGCGCGCATGGTTTCCCAGTCGCTGGTGCTGCCCATGATCAGGCCGACGAGAGGTTTGGACATGACTGGCTCGCGCAAAGAAAACGTAATGATACCGGCCTCGCCCGCCGAGGCGAAGCCGTACCGATCAGAAGGGTAGCGTCAGATCCGGTTTTGCGGCCAGCAGCACCTGGCGGAAGGCGGTCTGGATGCGGGTGATCGCGGCCTCGCTGTCGGCCTCGAAGCGCAGCACGATCACCGGCGTGGTGTTGGAGGCGCGCATCAGGCCGAAGCCATCGGCGTATTCCACGCGCAGGCCGTCGATGGTGATGACGTGGGCGCCGTCGAACTTGGCCGTTTGTTGGAGTTGCGCGATCAGGGCGTGCGGCTCGCCTTCCTGCATCTTGATCTGCAGTTCCGGCGTGTTCACCGTGTCGGGCAGGCCGTGCAGGGTGGCGTCGATGTCCGTCTGTTTCGACAGGTATTCGAGCAGGCGGGCGCCGGCATAGAGGCCGTCGTCGAAGCCGTACCAGCGCTCCTTGAAGAAGATGTGGCCGCTCATCTCGCCGGCCAGCAGGGCGCCGCTCTCCTTCATCTTGGCCTTGATGAAGGAGTGGCCGGTCTTCCACAGCACCGGCTTGCCACCGCGCTGTTCGATCCAAGGGTAGAGATTGCGGGTGGACTTCACGTCGAAGATGATCTGGGCGCCGGGGTTGCGCGACAGCACGTCGTCGGCGAACAGCATCAACTGGCGGTCGGGGAAGATGATCTGGCCGTCCTTGGTCACCACCCCGAGGCGGTCGCCGTCGCCGTCGAAGGCCAGGCCGATCTCGGCGTCCGAGGTCTTCAGGCGTGCGATCAGGTCCTGCAGGTTCTCCGGCACCGAGGGGTCGGGGTGATGGTTGGGGAAGTTGCCGTCGACCTCGCAGAACAGCTCTTCCACTTCACAACCCAGGCCGCGGTAGAGCGCGGGCGCGAAGGCGCCGGGCACGCCGTTGCCGCAGTCGACGATGATCTTCATCGGCCGGGCCAGCTTGACGTCGCCGACGATGCGGTCGAGGTAGTCCTGGTCGATGTTTTGCTGGCGGTAGCTGCCGTTGCCCGTGGTGAGATCACCTTTTTCCAGGCGCTGGCGCAGGGCCTGGATGGTCTCGCCGGAGAGGGTCTCGCCGCCCAGCACCATCTTCAGGCCGTTGTAGTCGGGCGGGTTGTGCGAGCCGGTGACCATGACCGCGGAATGGGTGCCCAGGTGATAGGCGGCGAAGTAGGTCATCGGGGTGGCGACCATGCCGAGGTCGATGACGTCGATGCCGGCGGCCTGGATGCCGCGGGCCAGGGCGGCGGCCAGGCGCGGGCCGGACAGGCGGCCGTCGCGGCCGATGACGATGGCGCTCTGCTTGCGGGCGACCGCCTCGGAGCCGATGGCGCGGCCGATCTGTTCGACACTGTCCTCGGTCAGCGTCTGGTCGACGATGCCGCGGATGTCATAGGCCTTGAAGATGGAACTGCTGGGTATGGGCATATCGGGCTCCCTTGTCGAAGGGCCGATTGTAGGCGAGGCGACGTGACAAAAAAAAGCGGCATCGGAAAACCGATGCCGCTGGAAAAACCGCCATTGCGGCGGTCAGGGAGGTTCATCAAACTGTTACAAACTTGCGCTAAGCATAGCACGCAAATCATTAATCAACAAACTTCTTGAATAGTTCGATCGGACTAACTATTTTGTGCCATTCGCCGACCGGGACCGTTATTAAATTATTAGCAGGGCCGGGCGCCGAGGGCAACAATTTTGCCGCGATAGGATGGACTGCCTTCGTCGAGTGTGGCTGCGTCGACGAGGCTGTGCGCCTTGCCCCGGCTTGGCGCTAGGCCTAAAATTTAGACCGAATTGTCTTAATTTTTGGGCGCGGAATACCTGACCGCGTTCGTCAGCATCGAGAATCGTCATGTCCGAATTGACTGCCCTGCTGGAGAAGTACAGCAAGCCGGGGCCGCGTTACACCTCTTATCCCACCGCGCCTTATTTCAACGCCGCCTTCGGCGAGGCCGATTGGCGCGCGGAATTGGCCGCCTCACAGGATGCTGCACGCGGTCTGTCCTTGTATTTCCATATCCCGTTTTGCGACACGCTTTGCTACTACTGCGGTTGCAATATGGTGGCGACCGGCGATTACGCCAAGGCCATGTCCTATCTCGACTATTTGGAAAAAGAGATGGCGACCGTCGCCGCGCTGGCCGATCCGGCGCGCCAGGTCGAGCAGCTGCATTGGGGCGGCGGCACGCCGACCTATCTGAAACCGGCCGAGATTCGGCGCCTGGGCGAGGCGATCCGCCGCCAGTTCAAGATTGCGGATGGCGCCGAGATGGGCTGTGAGCTCGATCCGCGCGAGTTGAGCCTGGAGCATTTGCAGGCCCTGCGCGAGGTCGGCTTCAATCGCCTGTCCATGGGGGTGCAGGACCTGGACGAGCAGGTGCAGAAGGCGGTCAATCGGGTGCAGCCGGCGGCGCTGATCGATCAGGTCTATGCCTGGTCGCGCCAGCTCGGCTTCGGCAGCATCAATTTGGACTTGATCGTCGGCCTGCCGCATCAAACCGTGGCGAGCTTCTCGAAGACGCTGGATCGGGTGCTGGCCTGGTCGCCGGACCGGCTGGCGGTGTTCTCCTACGCCCATGTGCCGTGGTTGAAGAAGCACCAGAAGCTGATCGACGAGACCGCGCTGCCGAGCTTCGCCACCCGCCTGGATTTGCAGCAATTGATCTACGACCGGCTCGGGGCCGCCGGCTATGTGAACATCGGCCTCGACCACTTCGCCAAACCGACCGACGAGATGGTCAAGGCGCAGCAGGACAAGACCTTGTGGCGTAACTTCCAGGGCTACACCACGCACAAGCATTGCGACATCTACGCCTTCGGCGCCTCGGCCATCAGCCAGACGCCCGAGGTCTACGTGCAGAACGAGAAGAACGTGAAGGCCTACCAGGCCAAGGTGCAGGCCACGGGCCTGGCGGTGGAGCGCGGCCTGCGCTTGTCGCGCGACGACCGGATCCGGCGCGATGCGATCACCCGCCTCATGTGCGATCTGGAACTGGACAAGGCCGAATTCGATCGGCGCTGGGGCGTGGCGTTCGCCGACTACTTCGCCGATGCCCTGGTCGATCTACAGCCCTTGCAGGCCGACGGCCTGGTTCGGCTGGAGCCGGCCAAGATCAGCGTGACCGACCGGGGCCGGTTGTTCCTGCGCAATATCGCGATGTGCTTCGACGCCTATCTCAAACAGGCCGGCACGGAAAAGCCGCGCTACTCGAAAACCGTCTGAATCGGCCGGTCAGTGATGGCCGGCGCTAGCCCCGCCTTTCAGGCGATAGAGCGTGCCGCAATAAGGACAACGCGCCTCGCCCTTGTCCTCGATCGGCAGGAACACCCGGGGATGGGCGTTCCATACCGTCTCCGCCGGCAGCGGGCAGTGCAGCGGCAGGTCCTGCTCGGTGACTTCCACGACGCGCGCGCTGTGCAGGTCCTGGCTCATGCGTTTTCCCCTCAGACGTGGGCGAGCCAATCGGCGTGTTCGGCCGAGCGGCCATGCACGCAGTCGAAGTACATGGCCTGCAGCTTGGTGGTGACCGGTCCGCGCGTGCCCTCGCCGATGGTGCGGTTGTCCAGTTCGCGGATCGGCGTCACCTCGGCGGCGGTACCGGTGAAGAAGGCCTCGTCGGCGGAG
>JAJZTV010000158.1 GCA_021847385.1 Pseudomonadota bacterium
AGAACGCCTACCGCTATACCAGCAAAGGCAACCTGGTCGCGGTGATCACCGACGGTACCGCCATCCTCGGCCTGGGCAACCTCGGCCCCTTGGCGGCCAAGCCGGTGATGGAAGGCAAGGGCGTGCTGTTCAAGCGCTTCGCCGATATCGACGTGTTCGACATCGAGGTGCAGGCGCCCTCGGTCGAACAGTTCATCGAGACCGTGGCCAACATTGCGCCGACCTTCGGCGGCATCAACCTGGAAGACATCGCTGCGCCGCATTGCTTCGCGATCGAGAAGGCGCTGAAGGAGCGGCTGGACATCCCGGTGTTCCACGACGACCAGCATGGCACCGCCGTGATCATCTGCGCCGGCCTGATCAACGCCGTGCACCTGCAAGGCAAGCAGTTGGGCGAGGTGCAGATCGTCTGCCTGGGCGCGGGCGCGGCCGGCATCGCCTCGATGAACCTGTTGATCGAGATGGGCGCCAAGCGCGACAACATCACCCTGGTCGACAGCAAGGGCGTGATCCACAAGGGTCGCAGCGATCTGAACGAGTTCAAGCAGCAATTCGCCAAGGACACGTCGAAGCGCACCTTGCTCGAGGCGATGACCGGCGCCGATGTCTTCGTCGGCGTGTCCGGCCCCAACCTGGTGTCGCAAGCGATGGTCAAGGCGATGGCGGCCAAGCCGGTGGTGTTCGCCCTGGCCAACCCCGACCCCGAGATATTGCCGAAGGAGGCCCACGCCGCGCGCGACGACCTGATCATGGCCACCGGCCGTTCCGATTTCCCGAACCAGGTCAACAACGTGCTCGGCTTCCCCTTCATCTTCCGCGGTGCATTGGATGCCCGGGCCAAGCGCATCACCCAGCCCATGCTGGTGGCGGCGGCCCGTGCCCTGGCCGAGCTGGCGCGCGAGCCGGTGCCGGCCGAGGTGCTCCAGGCCTACAACGTCGACAAAATGGAATTCGGCAAGGAATACATCCTGCCCAAGCCCTTCGACCCGCGCCTGATCGAGCGGGTGCCCCAGGCCGTGGCGGCAGCAGCCAAGAGCTGATGCGCGAGCGTCCCTACTATCTCAACCTGCTGCAAATCCATCTGCCCATCGGCGGCTGGGTGTCCATCCTGCACCGGGCGAGCGGGGCGCTGCTGTCGCTCCTGGTGCCGGCGCTGCTCTATGGCTTGATGCTGTCGCTGCAATCGCCCGAGGGCTTCGCCCAGGTGCGCGGCTTTCTCGCCGGTGGCATCGGCTGGTTCATCGGCCTGCTGGTGTCTTGGGCGGTGTCGCATCATTTGCTGGCCGGTTTGCGTCATCTCGGGCTCGACATCGGTTGGGGCGAGGGCAGGGCGCGGGCACGGCAGACGGCTTGGCTGGTGTTGGGCCTGGCCCTGGCGGTGACCGTGCTGATCGCCGTGAGGGTTGGCTGATGCCGCATGTCGCCGGTGCCCATCGCGGTCTCAACGCCTGGTTGATTCAGCGCGCCTCGGCCCTGGTGTTGGCCATCGGCCTGCCGGCCTTCCTGATCTATGCCGCCTGCCAGCCCGTGCTCGACTATGCAACTTGGCGCAGCTTGTTCGAGCCGCTGCCGGTGAAGACCGGCGCACTGGTGTTTGTCTCGGCCTTGCTGGCGCATGCCTGGCTCGGCCTGCGCGAGGTGTTCATCGATTACGTGCATCGGCTCGGCCTGCGTCTGGCCCTGTATTTCGGCTTCGGCGTGCTTTATCTCGCTTGCCTGATCTGGGCCGTGGATATCCTGTGGGTAGTGGCATCTTGAACCATGTAGCCTGGATGCAGCGTAGCGGAATCCAGGATTGTCCATTTCCCGGATTTCGGCCTCTGGCCTTCATCCGGGCTACCGGGGTAATGAGTTAATGATCGCGAAACGCACATTCGATGCGGTGATCGTCGGCGGCGGTGGAGCGGGCCTGCGCGCCGCGCTGCAACTGGCCAGCGCCGAGATGAAGGTGGCCGTGGTGTCCAAGGTCTTCCCCACCCGCTCGCATACCGTGTCGGCCCAGGGCGGCATCACCGCCGCGCTCGGCAACGTCGACGAGGACAACTGGCACTGGCATATGTACGACACGGTCAAGGGCTCGGACTACCTGGGCGACCAGGATGCCATCGAGTTCATGTGCCGCAACGCCGCCTCGGCGGTGTACGAGTTGGAGCACATGGGCCTGCCGTTCTCGCGCCTGCCCAACGGCAAGATCTACCAGCGCCCGTTCGGCGGCCAATCGAAAAATTACGGCGGCGAGCAGGCCACCCGCACCTGCGCCGCGGCCGACCGCACCGGCCACGCCCTGCTGCACACCCTGTACCAGCGCAACATCGCGGCGCGCACCCAGTTCTTCGACGAATATTTCGCACTCGATCTGGTGCGCGACGACGAGGGCTATGTCCTCGGCCTGGTCGCGCTCGACATCGCCAGCGGCGAGCCGGTGCTGTTCGAGGCGCGCACGGTGCTGCTGGCCACCGGCGGCGCGGCGCGCATCTACCGCCACTCGACCAACGCCCACATCAACACCGGCGACGGCCTGGGCATGGTGCTGCGCGCCGGCCTGCCGCTGGAGGACATGGAGTTCTGGCAGGTCCACCCGACCGGCATCCCCGAGGTCGGCATCCTGATGACCGAGGCCTGTCGGGGCGAGGGCGGCTATCTGGTCAATAACGAAGGCGAGCGCTTCATGCCGCGCTATGCCCCGCACGCGCTCGACCTCGCTTCGCGCGACGTGGTCGCCCGCGCCATCGCCCAGGAGATTCGCGCCGGCCGCGGTTGCGGCGAGCACGGCGACCATGTCCTGCTCAAGCTCGACCATCTGGGCGAGGCGCGGGTGCAGGAACGCTTGCCCGGCATCCGCGAGTTGTCCATCCGCTTCGCCGGGGTCGACCCGGCCTTCGCGCCGATCCCGGTGACGCCGACGGTGCATTACATGATGGGCGGCATCCCGACCAACCTGCATGGCCAGGTGGTCACGCCGGTGCGCTATGGCCCGGAAGAGCCGGTCCAGGGCTTGTATGCGGCAGGCGAGTGCGCCTGCGTCTCGGTGCACGGCGCCAATCGCCTGGGTGGTAATTCCTTGCTCGACCTGTTGGTGTTCGGCCGTGCCGCCGGCGACCACATGCTCGAATACCTGCGCGAAAACCCCTATGCCCGGCCGGTGCCGAAACAGGTGCTGGAGCCGGTCTTGGCCCGCTTGGCGCGCTGGGACAAGGCCAAGGGCAGCGAGACCGTGGCCGGTCTGCGCGGCGAGATGCAGCGCATCATGCAGGCCCACGCCGGGGTGTATCGCGATGCGGCGCATCTGCAAGATGGCCTGGCCAAGCTCGGTGCCGTGCAGCAACGGCTGGCCGACGCCGCCATTTCAGATCGATCCCAGGCCTACAACACCGCCCGCATCGAGGCGCTGGAATTGGACAACCTGTTGCCCATCGCCCGCGCCACTTTGGTTTCGGCGATGGCCCGGCAAGAGAGCCGCGGCGCCCATGCCCGCGAGGATTTCCCACAGCGCGACGACGACCATTGGTTGCGCCACACCCTGTATTTCGCCGAAGGCGACCAGCTCGACTACAAGCCGGTGCGGCTGAAGCCGTTGACCGGCGAAGCCTTCCAGCCGAAGGAACGCACTTATTGAGCCTTGGCCGTTGCGCGCGATCCGCGCGCGATGAGGGCCAGCTTGATCGGGTCGTTGATCGCCAGCGTGCAGACGAGCGCGTAGGCGACGACGGCGGCCATCTGGCCCCAGGGCAGGGGGCTCAGCTCGCCCAGGCCGCGCGCGCCGATGAACACGCCGATGCCCGCGTCCGCCGCCAGCACCAGGCTCAATACAGCGCTCGGCCGCGATGACCAGAAGGCCCGGCGCTCGCGGATCGACACCAGCGAGAACAGCGCGAAGAACAGCAAGGTCAGGAAGGCGAAGGTCGACAGCCGGCCGCTGTCCGTGCCGAGATCGAACCGATGCCAGCCGAGGGCGAGCAGACCGAGCGCCTCGACCAGCATGAGCAGGCCGAGGATGACGGCAAGCCGGACCAGCGGCCCGATGTTTCAGCTTTCCGGCTTCGGCGACGGGCGCACGCGGTCGGTCGCCAGCGCGATCTTGGCGAAGTCGGTCATGAAGATGAGCAAGACCATCGCCAGCGCCGAGATCACGAATTTGCCGGTGACCAGGAAGGGGATCACCACGAAACCGGTCTTGAGGATGGTGCGGCTGATCTTGTTGACGATCCAGGTCAGCACGCGTTGATAAATGGCGCGGCCGTTTTTGACCAGATCGACGATGCAAGCAAGCCCCTCGTGCATCAGCACCACGCTGGCCGCGCCCTTGGCCACGTCGGTGGCGCCGCTCACGGCGATGCCGACCTCGGCCTGGCGCAGGGCCGGCGCATCGTTCACGCCGTCGCCGGTCATGCCGACGACATGGCCGGCCGCTTGCAGGCTCTGCACCACCCGGAACTTGTCTTCCGGGAAGACCTCGGCGATGCCGCCGACATGATCGAGCTGCTCGCTCAAGCTGGCGGCTTCCACCCCCGGCGCGGCGCGCAAGGCCGGGGCGCGGATCACCTGGCCCAGGCCCAGTTGCCGCGCGACCGCATCGGCCACGGGCAGCGCATCGCCGGTCAGCATCTTGACCGTGACCCCGAGGGCGCGCAGTTCGTCCAGCAGTTGGCGCGAATCCGGCCGCAGCGAATCGGCCAGCAGCGCCAAGCCGACGAAACGCAGCGGCCCGTCCTGGTCGGCGCGGGCCACGGCCAGGGTGCGCAGGCCGGTCTTGGCCGCCTCGGCCGCCTGCTGTTCGAGCGCGGCGAGCGTCGCGGCCGCCATGCCGGTGGCCTCGGCGACCGCGCGCAGCGCGCCCTTCATGGCGCGGCGCTGGCTGCCGTCCAGTTCGACCACCGCCTCGGTCCGCCGCGTCTTCGGCGAGAACGGAACGAACGACTGCGTTGCGCCGACGCCGTCGAGCAAATGCCGCTCGCGCGCCGCGCGCAGGAAGGCCAGGTCGATCGGGTCCTGGTCGGCCTCCTGGCTCGCCAGCGCGCCGTCGCGGATGACGTCGGCGTCGCTGAAGGGGGCTTGCGGCAGCACGCTGGCCAGGCCCAGGCGGTTCATCGTCAAG
>JAJZTV010000159.1 GCA_021847385.1 Pseudomonadota bacterium
GGGTTGCCGGTCAGGCCGTCGAGATAGACCACCAGCGCCTCCGGCCAGGCCGCGTGAATCTGCGTGGCATCCGCCATGCTCTTGCCGTTGCTGTCCCGGCCGTGAAAGGCCAGCACCAAGGGCACCGGCCCCGTGGTGGCAGTGGTGGGCAGGCAGACATAACCCGAGCGCGCCGTGTCCTGCACGGAGATCGTTTTCTGAAGGCAGTCCGCGTAAACGCTGCCGGCGAAAAGAAACAGGGACAAACAATAGGCGGCTAATTTCATTTTTTCTGTCGTCGAAGGTGGGTATGCTCCCAAGCGCCATGCTAACCGCACGGTTGCTGCGCGGGCAATGCGCGTGGCTGGCCTCTCGGTTAAACGGTCAAGGGCGGGTTGCGATAGCCGCGCTCGATGCGCGCCACTTCAACCGAGTAGGACACATACCAGCGCTCGCGGCCGAGCTGCTGCGCCCGCTGGTGCTCCGGGTGCGCCTTCCAGGCCTGGATGCTGGCCGCGTCCGGCCAGTAGGAGAGCGAGACCTCGTTGTTGCCCTCGGTTACCGAGTGGAACTCGATGCAGCCGAATTCGTTCAGCGCCAGCTCGCGCATGCGGGCGGCGGTTTGGTGGTATTCGGCGTCTAGGTTACGGATCGTGGCGCGGAAGATGACGAGGTACATGGTTGAGTGGTCATCTGTGAAGTGGGACATAACATTCTGGTTGAGGCATATGTGGCTGTGGCGCCGCCCTGGCATCCATTACTACAAGATACTAGGGGCTTTAGTCACCACCATCTCTCGGTGGTTCAGGTAACTTTTCTTTCAGATCGCTTAGAAAATTTGGATTTACGTTGGCCATGTACTTTTGTGCCAAGTGAATGTGTCTCCAAGACGATGAATAGTCGCCAGCTGCGAAGTAGTACAGTGCAATGTTGACGTGAGCATCACCGTTCTTGGAGTCGATGTCGAGCGCCTTCTTTAGGTTAGGAAATGCCTCCTTTGGTTTGCCGGAATAGAGAAGGGCCAGTCCCAAATTGCTGTATGAGTGAGAAAACGTGGGATCTTTCTCGATGCTCTTGCGATAGTTCTGAATTGCATGATCGAGTTTATTCTGAACGCTGTAAACATAGGCGATGCCAAAGTAAGCTGGCGCAAAATCGGGGTCGAGGATCAGAGCTTGATTGAACCGTTTAAGCGCGGTATCCATATCGCCCTTGTTGAAGTAGCTCCATCCCAATTCGACAGCGCCCTTCGCATAGGGACTCACATCCTGGGCAGCTGCCGGATAAGTACATAGCATTGCAATTGCAAGAACCAGGATTCGTATAGGCCTAAGCATGAAGACTCTTAACGTGTGAGAAACGCTGCCGCCAAGAGCGGCACCCATTGAACAATGTCAGGTCGCACGGTCTATCGCATGGAGTTTCTGTATCTGACGGTCATGCCAACGGGAAAATAAAATGATAGTCGTGGAGCCACCAATGAATGCAAGGAACATGTCGGATTGTGTATCCCATGGATCGCCCTGGGTTCCCAGAAACTCGTCAGCGCCCTGACCAAGGGCAAGTGCAGAAGCCCATTCGAGCAGTTCGTAGGCGGCGCTGATGGCCAAGACAATGCTGAGCACAAGAAATATCAGCATATTTCCGCGCTGGATGAAGTTGCCACGGATCAATATCTCGCGTGCAGCCATGGCGGGGACTAGTCCTTGAAAAAAATGCCCGATCTTGTCATAGGGATTGCGGCTCAAGTCTAAGATATCAGCAAGAAAGAAGCCGAGTGGAACGCGCGCATATGTGTAAGCGCCACCTACCATAAGTATCAATGCGTGGGCAAAGATGAGACTGTAAAGAAGGGTAGTAAGCGGAAAGCGGTGGTGGGTTGCATAGAGAAACGGTAATAGGAGGATGATTGGAAACACTTCCAAGGCCCATGTGGTTCTATCAAACGGATGCGCGCCGGAAACGGCGAGAAGCCCAATGAGAATAGCGGCTCCAATCAGCAGATTTTGTTTACGAGGCGTTGGCATGGCTGCAACCTAAAGTTGAAGGTAAGGGGTTGGCCGGCAGCTATTGAAGTCGGCTGTTGGCCAGCTTGGCTTGATAGGGATACTAGGCAGGTAGCGCGCCATAGATCTGAAGTGCCGAGCCCAAAGCAAGCAATAAAAAGCCGAACATTTGCTGCCTGAATTGCCCATGGATTTCATGCGCCAAATCGTCAATTGCGGCAGCAAAGTTGCCGTAGGTGATATTGGACTTATATTTCGCGAGCTTGCCATACAAGATAGCCTGCACCAAGGACTTGGAGCACGATGCCAAATAACGTTGCGATGAAGTGGTAGTTCATTTCAGCCAAGCGTTAATTTGACACCAATAAAATATCTAAAATTTTTTGGCCCCACGCTGTCGGCGACTGGGTGTCTATCGCTCTTTCGCCTATCATTGCGCTCTCCCTTCCATTGGTTTTGTCGTTATCGGTTTTCAGCGTGCATTTAATGCCCCCTTTCCCTCTTTGGCAATCCCCGCCCGCGTCATGAGCCAGCCGATCACGATCAAACGCCTGGGCCATGCCGACTACGAGCCGACCTGGCGGGCGATGCAGGTCTTCACCGCGCAGCGCACGGCCGATACCGCGGACGAGCTCTGGCTGGTCGAGCACCCGCCGGTGTTCACCCTGGGCCAGGCCGGCCGGCGCGAGCACCTGCTGCGCGATGTCGGCGTGCCCATCGTGGCCATCGACCGCGGCGGCCAGGTGACCTATCACGGGCCGGGCCAGGTGGTGGTGTACCTGCTGATCGACCTCAAGCGGCGAGGCATCGGGGTGAAGGAGCTGGTGCGGCGCATGGAGCAGGCGGTGATCGACTTGTTGGCCGAGTTCGACATTCGCGCCGAGCGCCTGGCCGGGGCGCCGGGGGTGTATGTGAACGGCGCGAAGATCGGCGCGCTGGGCCTGCGGATCAAGGGCGGTTGTTCCTATCACGGTCTAGCGCTGAACGTGGCCATGGACCTGGCGCCGTTCTCGGCGATCAACCCATGCGGTTATGAAGGCATGGCGGTGACGCAGTTGCGGGATTTGGGGGTGGAGTTGTCTTGGGGTGAGGTGGGGGAACGTCTTCTTGTTCAGTTGCAGGGGCAGATGGCTGGCGACTGAGGTTTTGGGTGTGCGGGAGGCCCCGGCCGTAGGCCTGCCGTGCACAAATGTCGTGCTAATTCCTAAGGCCGTAGCGCACTTCTGGATTCCCGCCTTCGCGGGAATGACGATCCTATTTTTTCTTGGCCCGCGGGTGCGCCTGGTCGTACACCTTCGCCAAGTGCTGGAAATCCAAATGCGTATACACCTGCGTCGTCGACAGGCTGGCATGGCCCAGCATCTCCTGCACCGCGCGCAGATCGCCGGACGATTGCAGCACGTGCGAGGCGAAGGAGTGGCGCAGGGCGTGCGGGTGCACGCGCTGGTTGACGCCGTGCAGCACGGCCAGGCGCTTGAGCCGCTGGCCGACCACGCCGGTCGAGATGCGTTCGCCGCGCGCGCCGACGAACAGGGCCGGGGTGTCTTTGGCGAGGCCTTTCCGTTGCGGCAGCCAGGCGCGCACGGCGGCCAGCGCCTGCTGGCCGACCGGCACGATGCGGTCTTTCGAGCCCTTGCCGCGCACGCGCACCTCGCCGCTGTCGAGGTCGAGGCTGCCAAGATCGAGGCCGACCAGTTCGGACAGGCGCAGGCCGGAGGAATACATCAGTTCGAACATGGCGTGGTCGCGCAGCGCGAGCGGATCGCCGTCGGTGCCGTTGAGCAGTTGCGCCATCTCGTCCGGCGACAGTGCGTTGGGCAGGCGCTTCTCGCCCTTGGGCGGGCGCAGGCCGACGCAGGGATTGGCGCTCACTTGATTGTCGCGGGCGAGGAACAGGTAGAAATTGCGCCAGGCCGACAGCGTGCGGGCCAGACTCTTCGGGGCCTGGCCGCGCGCATGCAGCGTGGCCAGAAAGCGGCGGATGTCGTGGCTGTTGAGTTGCTCGGGTGCGCGGCCGCCGGCCAGTTCGGCCAGCCGGGCGAGGTCGCGTTGGTAGAGGTCGAGGGTGCGCGGGCTGTAGTGGCGGGCTTCGAGGCGCGTCAGGAAATCGGCGATGGATTTGCTGAACGCGTCGTCGGCCATTAGACGAAGCGCGACAACGAGGCGGCGGTCAGCTCCGACAGCCACTTCAAATACAGCGTACCCATCTCCGGGTAGAAGCGGCGCGGGTCTTCCGAGGCGAGCAGCAACATGCCCTTCATGTTCGTTTCCTTCAGCGGGGCCAGGGCGAACGACTGCTGATGGGCGCCGGCCTCGCCCAGCCAGGCGCGGGCCTCGTCCGGCACGGTGTGGCCGCATTGCGGGCTGGTCAGGCTCTCGGTCAGCACGCGGATGTCTTCGCTGACCGGCTTGAACTCGGGCATGTCCAGGGTATGGTCGCCCCACAGCCGCACCGTGACGTGCGGCACCGCGAAGCTCTCGCCCAGGTTGAGATACAAGGCCTGCAAGGCCGACTCCAGATCGCGCGCGCGCATCAGGCCGAGCGACAGCTTGTGCAGCTTTTCGCCGATGGCGTCGTTTTCCTCGGCGAACTGGATGAAGTCGCGCAGCTTGCCTTCCAGGCTGCGGGCCTTGTCGCGCAGCATCATGACTTGGCGCTCGCCGATGGAGATGGCCTGGCCGCTGTGCGGGTGCGGCACGTTGATGTGGTTGAGCAGGTCGACGTACTGCGAGAAGAATTCGGGGTTGTCCTGCAGGAATTGCGCGACTTGGTCGTGGGTCAGTTGGGTCATAGTTCGATTTCGCCTTCGAAAACGGTCACGGCCGGGCCGGTCATATAAACGTGGGCGTCGCCACCCGCCCAGCGAATGGTAAGCGTTCCGCCGCGGGTTTGCACTTCCACCGTCGACTCGAGCAGGCCGCGCTGGATGCCGGCGACCACGGCGGCGCAGGCGCCGGTGCCGCAGGCCAGGGTTTCGCCCGAGCCGCGCTCGAACACGCGCAGCTTGATCGCCCGGCTGTGCAGCAGTTGCATGAAGCCGACGTTGACCCGCTGCGGGAAGCGCGGGTGGCGTTCGATCTCCGGGCCCCAGGTCG
>JAJZTV010000160.1 GCA_021847385.1 Pseudomonadota bacterium
GCCCGCCTCCGCCAACAGGCTCTCCGGCTCCGCCACGGCCTGGTCGCGCAACCAGGCGACGGCAGCCGCCTGCCCAGGGCCCGCTACCGCCAGCTTGCGGCACCGGCTCAATATCGTCGGCAGCAGGCGCCTAGGCTGATGCGAGACCAGCAGAAAAACCGTCTTCGGCGGCGGCTCTTCCAAGGTCTTGAGCAGGGCATTGGCCGCGGCCATACCGAGGCCCTCGGCCGGTTGCAGCACCACGGCCCGCCAACCGCCTTGGTGCGAGGTCAGGGTCAAAAATTCCACCACCTCACGCACCTGATCGACGCTGATCCGACGCCCGCCCTTCTTGCCCTCCTCGGCTGCCTCGGACTCGGCCGCCGGCTCGATCAGACGAAAGTCCGGGTGGCCACCCTGCTCAAACCACTGACAGGATGGGCACTCGCCGCAGGCGCCGGCGGCCGACGGCGTTTGGCACAGCAGCCAGCGCGCCAATTCCAAGGCCAGCTCGCGCTTGCCGATACCGGCCGGGCCATGCAGCAGCAAGGCATGGGGCAAACGCTCTCGCGCCTCGGTGAGCTGACGCCAAAGTTCGCCTTGCCAGGGATATAGGCTCACCCCAAGGTCTCCACCATGGTGGCGACGGCTGCGCGCACCTCAGCCAGGCTGCGGCTGCCATCGATAACCCGAATCCGCTCGGGATGCCGCGCAGCCCGGCGTAGGTAGGCTGCGCGTACCCGTTCGAAAAAATCCTGGCTCTCGCGTTCGAATCGGTCGGGCGATCGCGCCGCCGCCAGCCGTGCCCGTGCCACCTCGTCGGGCACGTCGAACAACAGGGTCAGATCGGGTTGGGTCGTTTCGTGCACCCAGCGTTCGAGAATCTCGAGCCTAGCTTCAGGCAAGCCGCGGCCACCGCACTGATAGGCAAAGCTGGCGTCGGTAAAGCGATCGGAGATGACCACCTCGCCACGGGCCAGGGCAGGTAGGATCACCTGAGCCAAATGCTCGCGCCGGGCAGCGAACATGATCAACGCCTCGGTCTCGGCATGCATGGGCTCGTGCAACACGATCTCGCGCAGCCTTTCGCCGACCGGCGTGCCGCCCGGCTCGCGGGTCAGCAAAACGGTATGCCCCAGACTGCGAAAATAGTCGGCCAACCACTCGGTATGGCTGCTCTTGCCGGCACCATCGACCCCCTCCAGCGTGATAAATAGACCACGCATTTCAACGGCCCCCTTTTTGGTAGCGGTTCACGGCGCGATTGTGTTCATCCAAGCTGCTGGAAAAATAGTGCCGCCCTTCGCCCATCGCGACAAAGTATAAGGCCCGGCCAGGTTCGGGATTCAATGCCGCCCGAAGCGCCGCATCGCCCGGCAAGGCAATCGGGGTTGGCGGCAGGCCTGCCCGCGTATAGGTATTGTAGGGGGTATCCAGACTCAGATCGTTCTTGCGCAGATTGCCGTCGAACCGTTCGCCCATGCCATAGATCACGGTGGGATCGGTCTGCAAACGCATGCCTAGACGCAGGCGATTGACGAATACCGACGCGATCTGCGGCCGCTCTTCCGGCGCGCCGGTCTCTTTCTCGATGATCGAGGCCATGATCAAGGCCTCATAGGGCGTTCTGTATGGCAAGCCCTCGGCACGATTGGGCCAGGCATCGCTCAGACGATCGCGCATGGCGTGATAGGCACGGCGGTACAGTTTGATATCGGAACTGCCCGCATCGAAGTAATAAGTGTCGGGAAAGAACAAGCCTTCGGGCAAACGCTCCGGCGCACCGATTGCCGCCAGCAGCGCCGCATCGCTCATGTCTGCGCTCTCATGTCGCAGATCGGGATTCTTGTCGACCGCCTCGCGCATCTGCCGGAAAGACCAGCCCTCCACCACGGTGAGCTTGCGCAAAACGGTGTCGCCGCGCGTGAGTTTTTCCAGCAAGGTCAACGGCGTCAACGGTGCCTTGAAGCTGTACTGGCCGGCCTTGATGTGCCCTGTCTTGTTAAGCAGGATGGCCAGCGCCAGAAATTCGTACTGCCGCGGCAAGACCGCCGACGCCTCCAACTGGCGCGCCACCATACGCGTCGATTGCCCCGGGCTGACAGAAAACTCCACCGGCTCGGCCGGCAGGTCGAGCGGTCGATAGGCGAAATAGGCCAGCCAGACGGCGGGGCCGAGCAACAACAAAACCCACAGGATCAGGCCACGGCCCGAGTTCGATTTACGCATGCAAAAATTCTCTCACAACTGGATAGATCGCGGGTTGCGGCCAAACACGTCGGTCCAGCTTGGCCACGCGCCACACCCCGATCAGGCTGTTGGTCAGCAGCACTTCGTCGGCGGCAAGCAAGGCCGTCAGATCGAACTCGACCTCGCGCACTGGCAAGCCGTACGCCGCCGCACGCGTCATCAAGCGCGCCCGCGCAGCACCGGCGATACCGCATCGATCCAGACGCGGCGTGAGCAACTCGCCCGCGCGATAGATAAAGACATTGCTGCTGACCCCGCCAATCACCTGCCCCGCCTCGTCGAGCAAGAGCCCCTCTTGGATGGCCGGATCGTCCCACTCGGCACGGGCCAGGACATTCTCCAGCCGGTTCAAATGCTTGATGCCGGCCAGCCTCGGCTGCCGCGCCAAGCGTAGAGCGCACAGCCGCGCCTCGATGCCGGTCTCCCACAAGGCCGCCGGCCATGCCGGCAGCGGCCCGGCCACGACCAGGCGCGAGGGCACCGCCGCTTGCGGTGGCGCATAGCCGCGATTGCCTGTACCACGGGTCAATACCAGCTTGAGCACCCCGGTCGGCCATTGCGCTACCGCTTGTGCCACATCCTGTTGCCAGACTTCATCCGCTGGACAGGCGATGCCGAGACGGGCCGCATCGGCCGCCAGCTTGGCAAGCTGCTCCGGCCACCAGAGCGCCTGGCCGGCATCCAGACGAATCGTGCGGAACACACCATCGCCGTACATCAGGCCACGGTCCAAAACCGAAATGGAAGTCGCCGGCTTGCCGTCGACCAGGACGAAGGCGGCCGCTGTCATGCCCGCCCCAGCGCCCGCAACAAACCACGGGCCTTGGCCCGAGTCTCGGCCAGTTCGCGCTCCGGCACCGAATCGGCCACGATACCCGCGCCGGTGCTGAATTCGATGCCGTTCGAACTGCTCATCAGGGTTCGGATCAGAATATTGAAATCGAGACTGCCGTCGTGATTGATGTAGCCCATGCTGCCGGTATAGGCGAGGCGCGGCGTCGGCTCCAGTTCGCGGATGATCTGCATGGTGCGCACCTTGGGGCAACCGGTGATGGTGCCGCCGGGAAACAAGGCGGCGAGCAAGCGGCCCGGGCCAACCTCAGGCCGCAGCCGGCCGCGTACCCTGGATTCGATATGGTGGACGAAGGCATAACTGTAGACCTGCGCCAGCTCATCGACCCGTACGCTGCCTGGCTCGCACACCCGGCCCAGATCGTTGCGCTCCAGGTCGACCAACATCACATGTTCGGCCCGCTCCTTCGGATGGGCCAGCAGTTCCTCGCGCAAGCGGGCATCTTCCGCGGCGTCGGGCGAACGCGGATAGGTGCCGGCGATCGGCCAGGTCTCGGCCCAGCCGTCGCGCACGCTGACCAGGCGCTCGGGCGAGGAGCTGACGATGGCCGTATCGCCCATCTGCAGCAGGCCGGCAAAAGGCGCCGGATTGGCTTGGCGCAAAGCCGCGTACAGATCGGCGCTATCGGTCTGGCCAGACAGACTCCAGCGGCGCGAGAGGTTGACCTGGAATACATCGCCTTCGCGGATGTAGGCCTGAATACGGCGCACGCCATCGAGAAACTGTTCGGCCGCCTCCTCCCGCAAACCGGCAGCCAGGCCTAACACGGGCTCCGGTGACCACGCCGCCTCTATGTGCGCCAGGTCCTGCCGCATCGTCTCGATCAAATGCTCTCGCCCCGGCTCGGCGAACAGCCAAGTCGTCTTTTTTTCCGCATCGATCAAGATCGCCGCCGGTACCCGGGCCAACCAAAACAGCGGCACCGTGCCGGCCAGTGCTCGCGCCGGCACGCTCGGCTCGATGCCGTGCAGCAGCTCATAACCCAGATAGGCGAACCAGCCGCCGTGAAAAGGCAAGGCGGCGGATTCAAGCTCCACAGGCTGGCGCTCGGCCTGCCAGCGCCGATCTAGATGGCTGAAAAAACCTTGGCCCTCGGCCAAGCCGACGCCCGTTTCGATGCCTTCGGGAAAGGCAAACAGGCAATCCCAGCCGTCGCGGCCGAGGGTTTGCAGCAGTGCGGGGTAGCGTTGCGGCTGCCGCCGGTGCAGCGCCAGCAGATCGACTGCACCGGGGAGCTTGAGGACAGGCATAAAGCCCTAGGCTGTCGCCTCAGACTTTCTTGAAGATGACCGTACCGTTGGTGCCGCCAAAACCGAAGGAGTTGGACAGCGCCACATCGACCTTGGCTTGGCGGGCCGTGTTGGGCACGTAATCGAGGTCGCACTCGGGGCTGGCCTCGAACAGGTTGATGGTCGGCGGCACGGCCTGACGGGCAACGGCCAGGGCCGAGAACACCGCCTCGACGCCGCCGGCGGCACCCAAGAGGTGGCCGGTCATCGACTTGGTCGAGCTGACCATGACCTTGCCGGCATGGGCACCCAAGGCCAGCTTGACCGCCTTGGTCTCGGCCAGGTCGCCCAGCGGGGTCGAGGTGCCATGGGCATTGATGTAATCGACTTGGTCGGGGTTGAGCCCGGCGTTCTTCAGGGCGTTGTGCATGCAACGGGCGGCGCCGGAACCGTCCTCGCAGGGCGCGGTCATGTGGTTGGCGTCGGCGCTCTTGCCGTAACCGGCCAGCTCGCAGTAAATCTTGGCCCCGCGTGCCTTGGCGTGCTCGTATTCCTCCAGCACCAGGATGCCGGCGCCCTCGCCCAGGACGAAGCCATCGCGGTCCTTGTCCCACGGACGGCTGGCCGTGGCCGGGTCGTCGTTGCGGGTGGACAAGGCTCGGGCCGCGGCAAAGCCACCGACGGCCAGCGGGCAAATGGCC
>JAJZTV010000161.1:0-4050 GCA_021847385.1 Pseudomonadota bacterium
TCGAAATAAGTGCCGACAGGTCGGTCAAGCATCTCCGCAGCTGGGGGTCACCTGCAGGCATCCAAGAGTTAGGAGCATTCACATGCCCAAGATGAAGACCAAGAGCGGGGCGAAAAAGCGCTTCCGTGTGCGTGGCAGTGGCAGCGTCAAGCGCAGTCATGCTTATCTGCGCCACATCCTCACCAAGAAAAGCACCAAGCGCAAGCGCAACCTGCGTGGCATGGGCGGTGTCGCCGCCGTGGACGTGGGTCATGTTCGTGCCATGCTGCCCTACGCATAAGGAGTTGAACCATGCCCCGAGTTAAACGTGGAACAGTCGCCCGCGCCCATCACAAGAAGGTAATGGACGCGGCCAAAGGCTACCGTGGTCGTCGTGGTAACGTCTTCCGCGTCGCCAAAGAAGCGGTGATGAAGGCCGGCCAGTATGCCTACCGTGACCGTCGCCAGCGCAAGCGCCAATTCCGTGCCCTGTGGATCGCCCGTATCAACGCGGCGGTGCGCGAGATGGGTATCGAAATGAACTACAGCCAGTTCATGAACGGCCTGAAGAAGGCTTCGATCGACATCGACCGCAAGGTCCTGGCCGACATGGCCGTGTTCGATCAGCCGGCATTCGCCAAGGTGGTTGAGCAGGCCAAGGCCAGCCTGGGGGCCTAAGCAGTACCCCTAGCCCGCACGAAGGGAGGCCTCTCACCAGGCCTCCCTTTTACTTTGTAGAGCCCGATATGAGTACGCTGGACGAGATTCTTGGCGAGGCGCAAGCCGCCTTCGCCGCTGTCGATAGCCTGCCCGCGCTGGATCAGGCCAAGGCACGTTTCATTGGCAAGAGCGGCCTGATCACCGAGCAGATGAAGGGCCTGGGCGCCCTGGCGCCGGAAGAGCGCAAGACGGCCGGCGCCCGGATCAACCAGGTCAAGGACCAGGTCGAGGCGCTGCTCAAGGCGCGGCGCGAGGCCATCCAGGCGGCGCAACTGGAGCGCCAACTCAAGGAAGAGTCGCTCGACGTCACCCTGCCGGGCCGGGGCGAGGCCATGGGCGGCCTGCATCCGGTGACCAGGACCCTGGCACGCATCGAAGAGCTGTTCGCTTCGATCGGCTTCGCCGTGGCCGACGGCCCCGAGGTCGAGACCGACTTTTACAACTTCACCGCGCTCAACATCCCCGAGGACCATCCGGCCCGGGCCATGCACGACACCTTCTACGTGCAGGGTGGTCAGCTGCTACGTACCCATACCTCGCCGGTGCAGGTGCATTACATGCAGGACCACCAGCCGCCGATCCGCATCATCGCGCCCGGCCGGGTCTTCCGCGTCGATTCCGATGCCACCCATTCACCGATGTTCCATCAGGTGGAAGGCTTGTGGGTGGACGAGCAGGCCAGCTTCGCCAACCTCAAGGGCGTGATCCAGGACTTCCTGCAGCGTTTCTTCGAGCGCGACGATCTGCGCGTGCGCTTCCGTCCCTCCTTCTTCCCCTTCACCGAGCCCTCGGCCGAGATGGACATGAGCTGGGGTGACGGTTGGCTGGAGATCGGCGGTTGCGGCATGGTCCATCCCAATGTGTTCGCCCACGTCGGCATCGACGCCGAGCGCTACCAGGGCTTTGCCTTCGGCCTGGGCGTCGAGCGCCTGGCCATGCTGCGTTATGGCGTGGATGACCTGCGTCTATTCTTTGAGAACGACATTCGCTTCCTCAAGCAATTCGCTTGAGTACGGGACAGGCAAGATGAAATTTTCTGAAAACTGGCTGCGTAGCCTGTGCAATCCTGACCTCGACACCGCGCAACTGGAACATCTGGTAACCATGGCAGGCCTCGAGGTCGAGGCCGTGGAGCCGGCGGCGCCGGCCTTCAGCAAGGTGGTGGTGGCCGAGATTCTCAGTGCCGAGAAGCACCCCAATGCCGACCGCCTGCAGGTCTGCCGGGTCAAGGTCGGCGAGGGCGAGCCGCTGCAGATCGTCTGCGGTGCGCCCAATGCCCGGGCCGGGCTGAAGACCGCCTGCGCCCTGGTCGGGGCCGAGCTGCCGGGGGCATTCAAGATCAAGCAGGCCAAGGTGCGCAGCGTCGAGTCCTTCGGCATGTTGTGCTCGGCCAAGGAGTTGGGGCTGACCGATGCGGCCGAGGGCATTCTGGAGCTGCCGGCCGATGCCCCGCTAGGCGCGGACTTCCGCAGCTACCGCCGGCTCGACGACAAGCTGATCGAGCTCAAACTCACGCCCAACCGCGGCGATTGCCTGTCGATCCTGGGCATCGCCCGCGACATCGCTGCGCTGACCGGCGCCCCGTTAAACCATATCGATTGCTCGCCGGTGGCGGCGACGATCGCCGACACCTTCCCGGTCAGCGTAGACGAAGCCCGCGCCTGTCCGCGTTATTGCGGCCGGGTCATCCGCGGTATCGACGCCAAGGCGACCACGCCGGCGTGGATGCTGGAGCGCCTGGAGCGCAGCGGCCTGCGCGGCATCCATCCGGTGGTCGACGTGACCAACTACGTGCTGCTGGAGCTGGGCCAGCCCATGCATGCCTTCGACCTGGCCAAGCTCAAGGGCGGCATTCGCGTGCGCATGGGCAAGACGGGCGAAAAGCTTGAATTGCTCAACGAGCAGACCATCGAACTGGCGGCCGATACCCTGACCATCGCCGACGACAGCGGTGCCTTGGCCTTGGCCGGCGTGATGGGCGGTGCGGCCAGCGCCGTGTCCGAGGCGACGCAGGACATCTTCCTGGAGTCGGCCCACTTCGTGCCGGCGGCCATCGCCGGCCGTGCCCGCCGCTACGGCCTCAACACCGATTCCTCGCATCGCTTCGAGCGCGGGGTCGACATCGACCTGCCGCGCCATGCCCTGGAGCGGGCGACCGGTTTGATTCTCGATATCTGCGGCGGTCAGGCCGGCCCCTTGGTGGAGACCGTGACCGAGCTGCCTCAACGTAAGCCGGTCAGCTTCCGGCCGGCGCGTGCTTGCCGCTTGCTGGGCATCGAGCTGGATGCGGCCGAGATGGCAGCGATCTTCGGTCGCCTTGGCATGCAGGTTGCCGAGCAGGGCGACGCCTTCCAGGTGACACCACCCGGTTTCCGCTTCGATATCGAGCGTGAGGTCGACCTGATCGAAGAGGTCGCGCGGGTCCATGGCTATGAAGCCATCCCCATCGTCGCCCCTAAGGGCGAGGCACGTTTGCTGCCGGTGCCGGAAGCCGAGCGGACGGTCCCTGAAGTGAAGCGCCTGCTCAATGCCCGTGGCTACCAGGAGATCGTCACTTATAGCTTCATCGCCGCCGAGTTGGATGCCGACTTCCGGTCTGGTGGTGAGGCCGTGGCCTTGCTCAATCCGATCGCCAGCCAGATGGACACCCTACGCGGCAGCCTGATGGGTGGCCTGGTGCACACCCTGCGGCACAACCTCAATCACGGCCAGGAGCGCTTGCGTCTGTTCGAGATGGGCCGCTGCTTCAATGGTGCTGCCGCCGAGGCGCAGCCTTTGCGCCTGGCCGGTCTGGCTTATGGCCATGCCCGGCCCGAGCAGTGGGGCGAGGCCAAACGCGAGGCCGACTTCTTCGATGTCCGTGGCGATATCGAGGCCCTGATGCATCCGTTGCCGATCCGATTCGACCGAGCCGGGCATCCGGCCCTGCACCCGGGCCGTACCGCCTGTATCGCCCTGGACGGTCAGACGATCGGTTGGCTGGGCACCCTGCATCCGCGTTTGCTGCAGAAATACGATTTCGTCCGCGCCCCCATCCTGTTCGAGCTGGATTGGTCCGCCGTGGTCGCGCGCATGGCCCCGCGTTATATTGGGCTATCCAAGTTTCCGTCGGTGCGCCGTGACATCGCCGTGGTGGCCGATGCGGATGTCGCTGTGGGTGACATTCTGACGGCAGCCCGGGCCAACCTGCCGACCAAGATGGTGGACATCTCGCTGTTCGACGTATACCAAGGCAAAGGCATGGAGTCCGGCAAAAAAAGCCTTGCTTTCAGCATGTTATTACAAGATACTGAGAAAACGCTTACAGACGTTGAGATCGAGGCGGCCGTGGATAAGATGACGCAGTTCCTG
>JAJZTV010000161.1:4060-4904 GCA_021847385.1 Pseudomonadota bacterium
GACGCTCACCAAGGCCGAATTGGCCAATTTGCTGTTCGAAAAAGTGGGGCTGAATAAACGCGAGGCCAAAGAAATGGTCGAGGCGTTTTTCGAAGAGGTGCGCACCGCTCTGGAAACTGGGGACAGCGTCAAATTGTCGGGCTTCGGCAATTTCCAATTGCGAGACAAACCTCAGCGCCCCGGTCGCAATCCGAAGACCGGCGAAGAGATGCCGATCACTGCGCGCCGCGTGGTGACTTTTCACTCCAGCCAAAAGCTGAAGGCCATGGTCGAGACGGCTCATGCCGGAACCTCAGTCGCAGAGTGATCTGCCACCCATCCCGACTAAGCGTTACTTCACTATCGGTGAGGTAAGCGAACTCTGCGCGGTCAAACCGCATGTGCTGCGTTATTGGGAGCAGGAGTTCACCCAACTCAAGCCGGTCAAGCGCCGCGGCAACCGCCGCTACTATCAGCACCACGAGGTGATGCTGATTCGGCGTATCCGCCAATTGCTCTACGAAGAAGGTTTCACCATCAGTGGTGCTCGCAATCGCTTGAGCAGCGAAGAATTGGCCGAGGTGGCCGCCGCTGCGTCGCCGGTGCATGCTGCATCCGTGGTCGATACCGGTCCATTGGCCGCCGCCGAAATTAAAAAAGCGCTCGGAGAAATTCTCGCAGTGCTCGGCCATAATTAGATTCAAGATGGTTTTTTGAATTGCGTTGGTATGGCTGCCAGCTTATAATCCGCGCCGTTCGGGGCGTAGCGCAGCCTGGTAGCGCACCTGCATGGGGTGCAGGGGGTCGGAAGTTCGAATCTTCTCGCCCCGACCATATAATCAAAGACTTACCGGGGTCTTTCTTC
>JAJZTV010000162.1 GCA_021847385.1 Pseudomonadota bacterium
CGGCGCCGTAGATGGTGTCGAGGCTTTTAGGGTAGCTCGAGGCCAATCGCCACTTGACGCTGGGCAGGTCGGCGAAGGCCTTGGGAGAGAGGGCCACGCTGCCGGCCGCAGCCGCGCCTTTGAGGAAGTCACGTCGTAACATCGGCATCTCCATGGGCTGATGCCGGCGATTATACGTTGTCGATCAGTCGGCTTTTTTGCGGATGAAGACCAAATCCCAAACCCCGTGCCCCAACCGTAGGCCGCGATGCTCGAACTTGGTCAGAGGCCGATAGTCGGGCTTGGGGGCGTAGCCCTGCGCGGTGTTGGCGAGGCCAGGTTCGGCAGAGAGGACGGCCAGCATTTGTTCGGCATAATCCTGCCAATCGGTGGCGAGATGCAGGTAGGCATCGGGCTTGAGCTTGCGTACCAGCAGGCTGACGAAGGCGGGCTGGATCAGGCGCCGCTTGTGGTGCCGCTTCTTGTGCCAGGGGTCGGGGAAGAAGATGTGGGCGCCGTCGAGGCTGGCATCGGGGATCATGTGTTCCAGTACCTCGACCGCGTCGTGCTGGATTAGACGTAGGTTGCCTAGGCTTTGCTCGCCGATGCGCTTGAGCAGGGCGCCGACGCCCGGGGTGTGGACCTCGATGCCGAGGTAGTCGTTATTCGGGTGGGTGGCAGCGATCTGCGCTGTGCTGTCACCCATGCCGAAGCCGATCTCCAGAATCTTCGGGGCCTCGCGGCCGAAGGCGGTGGCAAGGTCGAGCAGCTCGGGGCGGTAGGGCAGTAGGAACTTCGGGCCGAGTTCGGCCAAGGCCCTGATCTGGCCCGAGCCCATACGGCCGGCGCGCAAGACGAAGCTGCGGATGGAGCGGCGTCCGCTCTCTTGTGCCTGTTCGGGCATGCGCTTAGGAACCGATCATGCCGCCAGTAGGCGAGCTAGGGCTGGCCTGATAGACCTTCTTCGGCATGCGCCCGGCCAGGTAGGCCTCGCGGCCAGCCTCCACCGCCTTCTTCATCGCACTGGCCATCAGAACCGGGTTTTGCGCGCCGGCGATCGCGGTGTTCATCAGCACGGCATCGCAGCCGAGTTCCATGGCGATGGTGGCATCCGAGGCGGTACCAACGCCGGCATCGACGATCACCGGCACTTGGATGCGGTCGATGATGATCTGCAGGTTCCACGGGTTGAGGATGCCCATGCCCGAGCCGATCAGCGAGGCCAGCGGCATGATCGCCACGCAACCGACTTCTTCCAGCTGTTTGGCCATGATCGGGTCGTCCGAGGTGTAGACCATGACCTTGAAGCCATCCTTGACCAGGATCTCGGCGGCCTTCAGGGTTTCGCTCACGTTCGGGTACAGGGTGTCCGGGTCGCCCAGCACTTCCAGCTTGACCAGGTCGTGGCCATCCAGCAGTTCGCGCGCCAGGCGCAGGGTGCGGATGGCGTCTTCGGCCGTGTAGCAGCCGGCGGTGTTGGGCAGGTAGGTGAATTTCGACGGCGGCAGGGCATCTAGCAGGCTGGGCTGCTTGGGGTCCTGGCCGATATTGGTGCGGCGGATGGCGACAGTGACGATCTCGGCACCGCTGGCCTCGACGGCCTGGCGGGTCTGCTCGAAATCCTTGTATTTGCCCGTGCCCACGAGGAGTCGTGAACCATAGGCCTTACCTGCGATGACAAGTTGATCCATGTCTGTTCGTGAGGAGTGAGGGGTCAGGAGTAAGGAGTGCCGGCTCGTCGCCTCACTCCTCACTCCTGACGCCTAACTGCAAATTCAGCCGCCGCCGACGGCGACCACGATCTCCAAGGCGTCGCCATTCTCGACGGCGGTCTCGGCATGTTGGCTCTTGGGTACGATCTCGCCGTTCCGCTCCACGGCCAGCCGTTTGCCGGTCAAACCAAGTTGATCCAGCAGTTGGGCAACCATGATGGGAGAGTCGAACTGGCGGGTCTCGCCATTGAGAGAGACGGTAATCACTTTCAACCTACCGCTCAAATCCAGTAACATTCAAGGCCGCGATTTTATCACGCGGGTGTAGTTCAATGATAGAACGGTAGCTTCCCAAGCTGCATACGAGGGTTCGACGAGCCGAGCACCGCTCGGCTGGACGCCGCAGGCGGTCCCTCGCGAAGCGAGGGATGGCCGGATCGCCTCAAGGCGAGGCGGACGCATTCCCTTCACCCACCATAGAAAATTTGTTTGGGCGGGTGAGGGTGCAGGGCGATAGGCGGGTGTAGTTCAATGGTAGAACGGCAGCTTCCCAAGCTGCATACGAGGGTTCGATTCCCTTCACCCGCTCCAATTCGATAGGGGGCGATTCGCCCCCTATCGAATTGGACTGTGTGCAGGGTGAGAACCCTCCCGGGTTCGACGAGCCGAGCACTGCTCGGCCGGACGCCGAAGGCGGTCCCTCGCCAAGCGAGGGATGGCCGGATCGCTTAAAGGCGAGACGGGCACATTCCCTTCACATTATTGACGTTTCGTCTGAGCATTGATTTATGCCCTCCATCGAAGAATCCCTAGAAATCATCAAACGCGGCTGCGACGAATTGCTGCTCGAGGCCGAGTTGGTCGAGAAACTGAAGAAGGGTCGCCCCTTGCGGGTGAAGGCCGGTTTCGACCCGACCGCACCCGACCTGCACCTGGGCCATACCGTGCTGATCAACAAGTTGCGTCAGTTCCAGGAGTTGGGCCACGAGGTGATGTTCCTGATCGGCGACTTTACCGGCATGATCGGCGACCCCACCGGCAAGAACGTGACTCGTAAGCCGCTGTCGCGCGACGACGTAATCGAGAATGCGCGCACTTACGAGCAGCAGATCTACAAGATACTGCATCCGGAGAAGACCCTGGTGATGTTCAACTCGAGCTGGATGGGCGAGATGAACGCGGCCGATCTGATCCAGCTGGCGGCCAAGCACACCGTGGCGCGCATGCTGGAGCGCGACGACTTTTCCAAGCGCTATGCCGGTGGCCAGCCGATCGCCATCCACGAGTTCCTTTATCCCCTGATCCAGGGCTACGACTCGGTGGCGATGCGGGCCGACGTCGAACTGGGCGGCACCGACCAGAAGTTCAATCTGCTGGTCGGGCGTGAATTGCAAAAGCACTATGGCCAGGAGGCGCAGGTGGTGCTGACCATGCCCATCCTCGAAGGTCTGGATGGCGTGCAGAAGATGTCAAAGTCTTTGGGCAACTACATCGGCATTGCCGAGCCGGCAAACGAAATGTTCGGCAAGCTGATGAGCGTGTCCGACACCCTGATGTGGCGCTATATCGAGTTGCTGTCGTTCCAGCCCTTGTCGGTCGTGCGCCAATGGCGGCAGGACGTCGAGGCAGGTCGTAATCCGCGCGACATCAAGGTGGCATTTGCGCAAGAGGTCGTGGCTCGCTTCCATAGCCAGGCCGCGGCCGAGGCGGCGCTAGCTGACTTCGAGGCCCGGTTCCGGCAAGGAGCGATTCCCGATGAGATGCCTGAATTCACGCTCGAGGCGGCGGCGGACGGCCTATCGGTAGTGCAATTGTTGAAACTGGCCGGCTTGGCGCCGAGTACTTCGGAAGCGATGCGCCAGATTGCCGGCGGCGGCGTTAAACTGGATGGACAGAAGGTCGGCGATAAGGGGCTGATGGTCGCCAAGGGCAGCACTGTGGTGGCCCAAGTCGGCAAGCGTAAGTTTGCTCGGGTGACGGTGGGATAGAAAACGGGTTGGGGTATATGTCTGCTAAGACGCTGGTGTTCGAACAATTCGCGCGCGTGGCCAAGGCGATGGCCAGTGCGAATCGTTTGAATCTGCTTGAGGCCTTGGCCCAAGGCGAGCGGAGCGTTGAGGTGCTGGCCAAGGCGACCGGTATGTCGGTCGCGAACACCTCGCATCATCTACAGGTGCTTAAAGACGCTGGCCTGGCAGTCTCGCGCAAGGAAGGCTTGCAAGTGTTCTATCGCCTATCGGGCGACCAGGTGGTCGATTTGCTGGGTTGTGTGCGTCGGGTTGCAGAGGGGCACTTGGCTGAGGTCGACCGCATCGTGCGCGAGCACTTCGACAAATTCGATACCCTGACTCCGGTGGGGCACGACGAATTGCTCCAGCTCACACAATCCGGCGATGCCGTGGTGATCGATGTGCGGCCGCCGGAAGAATACCGTGCTGGCCATATTCCTGGCGCGTTGAACGTGCCGCTCAGCGAGTTGCCGACGCGTCTCAAGAAGCTGCCGCACGACCAGGAGATCGTGGCGTATTGCCGCGGCCCTTATTGTGTCCTCGCCTTCCAGGCGGTGGAGCAGTTGCGCCAGGCTGGCTTCAGCGCGCGCCGCCTCGAAGATGGTTTTCCGGAGTGGAAGGCAGGTAAGCGTCCAGTCGAGTCGGGCGAGTAATTTCCTTCGCGCTCGTACCGCATCCCCGAAATATTTTTCATGTCTTGTTGGTGGCTAAAGAGCTGACCATGCAGTGCTTTATCCCGCTGCGCCCATTGGGTGTGTCTATGGTCTGTAAAAATTTTTAAATAAATCCTTGACCGCGTTTTTCAGGTCCGTATAATGCGCGGCTTCCCTGCTGCTGCAGACAACGCAGCAACAGGCGAAAACTGATCTTTAACAAGTAGAAACAGCCTTAAGAAGTGTGGGCATTAGGCTTGGGGCGGAAGACTCCGATTATGGAGTTGGAAGCTAAAAAGTAAGACCTAATGCTCGATTTTGTCAGTTGATTCTGAAGAGTTGAGTAGCAGTTAAAGAGATTGAACTGAAGAGTTTGATCCTGGCTCAGATTGAACGCTGGCGGCATGCCTTACACATGCAAGTCGAACGGCAGCACGGGAGCTTGCTCCTGGTGGCGAGTGGCGAACGGGTGAG
>JAJZTV010000163.1 GCA_021847385.1 Pseudomonadota bacterium
ACCCAAAAGGACTTCAACAGCTATGGCGCCCGCCGCGGCAACCACGAGGTGATGATGCGCGGCACCTTCGCCAACGTGCGGATCAAGAATCTGATGATCCCCGGCAGCGAGGGCGGCGTGACCCTGCATAACGGCGAGCAGCAGAGCATCTACGACGCCGCCATGCAGTACCAGAACGACGGCGTACCGCTGATGATCTTCGCCGGCGAGGAATACGGCACCGGCTCTTCCCGCGACTGGGCGGCCAAGGGCACCCAACTCCTGGGCGTGAAGGCCGTGGTGGCCAAGAGCTTCGAGCGCATCCACCGTGCCAACCTGGCCGGCATGGGCGTACTGCCCATGCAGTTCAAGGACGGCCAGGGTGCCCAGGACTTGGGCCTCACCGGCAGCGAAACCTTCGACATCAAGGGCCTGGAAAACGGCATCGCGCCGCAGCAGGACGTCACCCTGGTCATCCGCCGCGCCGACGGTTCCACCCAGGAAGTCCCGCTCAAACTGCGCCTGGACACCCCGATCGAGATCGACTACTACCAGGCCGGCGGCATCCTGCCCTTCGTGCTGAATCAGTTGTTGGCTTGATCGGCGCTCACGCAGGAAAGGCGGCCGAGGCCGCCTTTTTTATTTAGCTGGCAGTCTAAATTTGCCGCTTGTAGAAACCCTACCGATTGCCATAGCATTCCCTGGCAATAATGAATGAAAAACCATCACGCCAAGGGGAAGACAAATGAACAAAAAAAAGTTTCGACTGAATTGGGTTTTGTTGGCCATCTATGCAGCGGCGGCGCACGCCGCGCCCGGCAACAACAACGCCGGCGGCCTACCGCAATGTAATGCCGACCTCACGATCTGCCAAACGACCAATACGCAGTTACAGAGTTCTTTGACCACCTGCCAGACTACCAATTCGCAGTTGCAAACCTCTTTGACCAGTTGCCAAAGCACCAATACGCAACTGCAAACCTCGCTGAACTCGTGTCAAACTTCGTTGGGCTCGTGCCAGACCACCAACACGCAGCTTCAGCAGCAAGTCCAGACCGACCAAACCCAAATCGCTTCCTTGCAGTCATCGCTGAGCACGTGCCAAGCCACCAACGCGCAGTTGCAGCAACAGGTTCAGAACCTACAGGCCCAGGTCACCGCCTTGCAGTCAGGCGGCGGCACCGCTACACCGCCCCCAACCGGCAGCCTGCCCGGCGGCCTGGCCGAATACATCGAGTTCGCGCTGTTGCCCAGCTCGGTGGCCGGCGACCGCTATCAGGCAAACAAATGGGATCTGAGTGGTAATTACAAAAACATCGCGGCAGGTGCCAACATAAGCTGGGACAATACCGTCAAGGCCTGGAAAGTACCAGGAGGTTCAGGAACTTGGTTCATGTGCGGTGCCGCCGATGCTATCGATACTGAATGGCGCCCCGACTCCGGGCCCAAAACAGCTTGCATGTGGAAGCGTTACTATGAAACCCCTTCAGGGCTAATGGGCTTGGATGGATTCCAGGATGCCCCAGGCACCAATGGCAAATATTTTTTATATGGCACACATGGCGGCTATTGCACAACCGGCAACTATGAATGGCTATTTTTCTCGGGTTCTAAGGGCGCGACGGCCATTGGATGCGGCACCACGCCAAAGCAAGATGAATGGGTTTTCTATTGCATGGCATCGGGAGGCAACCAAGATACAACCAGCTTTTACACTGCGGTGCCGGGAGATACATACCCTGTTCAGCGCGCCACAATAGCCAACGGTTTGGATTCCGGTTTCACCACCAATCCAACCGGCATGCGCTATGGCTGCCTTGATACCAACCAGCATGGTTCGCGGGCCTACTATGGCAGCATGATCCACTTCAATTCGAAGTTGACTGCCGATCAGGTCAATCAAGTGTATCAAGCGACCAAGATCTACTACCCCGGCCATGGCGGCTCTCGATAACGCCCGACAATCGAGCAAAGCAGAAAGGCGGCTTCGGTCGCCTTTTTTGTCGCCACGGCCAAGGAAATAGCATGAGAATTGGGTCCGCAAAGAAATTGGAAATGGGGTTCAGACTCCATTTAATTTAGTCTGCGTTATGACATACCTAAATATTCTCTAGAATTGCACCGGGAACCTAAGAAACCGGACCGTGCCATGAAACGACTCGCGATTCTTCTTGTCCTCGCCCTCGCCGGCTGCGGCGCCATGCTGCCGCACGGCGACAGTGTGGTCGAAGGGCCGTGGAAGAGCTATGCCGAGGCGCAGCAGGCCTTCGATAGGATCGTGCCCTATCGCACCACGCTGGCCGACTTGAAGGTGCTGAAGCTCGACCCGCATGCCTATCCGAACATCACCATCCTGAATTACTCCGATGTCTTGCAACGGTTCATTCCCAGCCCGTCGATCAATGCCGGCAGCCTCGACGGCGGGGTGAAGGACTGTATCGACGCCAAGACCACCTGCACGGGGCTGGAGATCGACCAGCGTTCGATCAAGCGCAAGCGCATCGGCAGCTTTCTGGCCGACTTTCTGAATTTCAAGCGCGAGGTGGACGTGACCGGTTGGCGCTTCAAGGGCGTGTTGCTGCTCAAGGACAATGTGGTGGTGTACAAGCTGTCCGGCGGCCAGCCGATCATCCACGAACAGGAAGAGAGCAAGAACCCGCTCGGCCCCTTGCAGGGCGTGGGCGATGCAGCGGTGAAGGGGGCGTTCTAGCGAGCGTCATTCCCGCTTGCGTGGGTATGACGGGCTGGGTGATGCCAACGGCCCGCAAATTTGCGCTTGCGGGCCGTTTTGCCGAGCAGGCTCAGGTCTTGGCGAACACCAGCCGGCCGTTCTCGACATCGACCCGAACGGTGTCCTTGGCCATGAAGTGGCCGGACAGGATTTCGCGCGCCAGCGGGTTTTCGATCTCGCTCTGGATCGCCCGCTTGAGCGGCCGGGCGCCGAACACCGGGTCGAAGCCGGCCTGGGCGATCTCGGCCAGCGCCGCGTCGCTGATGTCCAGCTTCATCTCCATCTGGGCCAGGCGCTTCTCCAGGTATTGCAACTGGATGCGGGCGATGCCGGCGATGTGCTTCTCGTCCAGGGCGTGGAACACCACCACCTCGTCGATGCGGTTGATGAACTCGGGCCGGAAGTAATTCTTCACCTCGGCCATCACCGCCAGCTTGATCACCTGGTAGTCGTCGCCGCTCATCTCCTGGATCATCTGGCTGCCCAGGTTGCTGGTCATCACGATCACAGTGTTGCGGAAGTCCACAGTGCGGCCCTGGCCGTCGGTCAGACGGCCGTCGTCGAGCACCTGCAGCAGCACGTTGAACACGTCCGGGTGAGCCTTTTCCACCTCGTCGAGCAGGATGACGCTGTAGGGCTTGCGCCGCACGGCCTCGGTCAGGTAACCGCCCTCCTCGTAGCCGACATAGCCCGGCGGCGCGCCGATCAGGCGCGACACGGAGTGCTTCTCCATGAACTCGCTCATGTCGATGCGCACGATGTGCTCCTGCGAGTCGAACAGGAAATCGGCCAGGGCCTTGCACAGCTCGGTCTTGCCGACGCCGGTGGGGCCGAGGAAGAGGAAGGAGCCGTAGGGCCGGTTGGGGTCGGACAGGCCGGCGCGCGAGCGGCGGATGGCGTCGCTCACCACGCGCACCGCCTCGTCCTGGCCGATCACCCGCTGGTGGATGCGCGCCTCCATCTGCAACAGCTTGTCGCGCTCGCCCTGCATCAGCTTCGACACCGGGATGCCGGTGGCGCGGGAGACCACCTCGGCGATCTCATCGGCGCCGACTTCCTTGCGCAAGAGCTTGAACTCGCGCTTGCCCTCACCCGCTGCCTCGGCCTGCTTCACCTGGGCCTCCAGTTGCGGCAGCTTGCCATACTGGATCTCGGCCACCTTGTCGAACTGGCCCTTGCGCTGCAGGTCGGCCATCTCGGCCTTGAGGTGGTCGATCTCTTCCTTGATATGCTGGGCGCCCTGGACCACGGCCTTCTCCGCCTTCCACACCTCTTCCAGGTCGGCGTATTCCTTCTCCAGCTTGCGGATCTCATCTTCCAGCAGGGACAGCCGTTTCTTCGAGGCCTCGTCCTTCTCCTTCTTCACCGCCTCGCGTTCGATCTTGAGCTGGATCAGCCGGCGGTCGAGCTTGTCCATCACCTCGGGCTTGGAGTCGATCTCCATCTTGATCCGGCTGGCCGCCTCGTCGATCAGGTCAATGGCCTTGTCCGGCAGGAAGCGGTCGGTGATGTAGCGATGCGACAGTTCGGCCGCGGCGACGATGGCCGGGTCGGTGATCTCGACGCCGTGATGCAGCTCGTACTTCTCCTGCAGGCCGCGCAGGATGGCGATGGTCGCCTCCACCGTCGGCTCGTCGACCAGCACCTTCTGGAACCGGCGCTCCAGCGCGGCATCCTTCTCGATGTACTTGCGGTATTCGTCCAGCGTGGTGGCGCCGATGCAGTGCAGCTCGCCCCGGGCCAGGGCCGGCTTGAGCATGTTGCCGGCATCCATGGCGCCCTCGGCCTTGCCGGCACCGACCATGGTGTGGATCTCGTCGATGAACAGGATGATGCGGCCTTCGTCCTGGGCCACCTCTTTCAGCACGGCCTTCAGCCGCTCCTCGAACTCGCCGCGATACTTGGCCCCGGCCAGCAACCCAGCCATGTCCAACACCAGCACCCGCTTGTTCTTCAGGGTCTCGGGCACCTCGCCGTTGACGATGCGCTGGGCCAGGCCCTCGACGATGGCGGTCTTGCCGACGCCGGGCTCGCCGATCAGCACCGGGTTGTTCTTGGTCCGCCGTTGCAAAACCTGGATGGCACGGCGGAT
>JAJZTV010000164.1:0-845 GCA_021847385.1 Pseudomonadota bacterium
CCCGACCGAACTGCAGAAGAAATATTTGAATTCGAACAAGCCGCGCGGCGTCAGCATATATTTCTGCGTGGTCACGCGCGATACGGTCGACTCGTGCAATTCGAGCTGGTCGGCGATCTCGCGCAATACCATGGGCCGCATCGCGGTCGGGCCGTGGTCGAAAAACAAGCGCTGACGTTCGACGATGGCCTGGGCTACGCGCAGGATGGTCTCGAACCGCTGCTGGACGTTCTTGATCAGCCAGCGCGCTTCCTGCAACTGGGTTTGCAAGTTTCCGCCGCCGCGGTTCTGGCGCAGGATATTGGCGTACATCTCGTTGATACGCAGCTTGGGCATGACCTCGGCATTGAGCGTGGCTTGCCATTGGCCGCGCACTTTGCGCACCAGGATATCCGGCACCACATATTGGGCGCCGCTCTCGGCATAACGCGCACCGGGGCGCGGATTCAATTCGGTGATGCGCGCCCGGATCGCCTGGAACTCGGCATCGGAAGCAATGCCCAGCCATTTTTTCAGCTTGCCGTACTCGTGTTCGGCCAGCATCTTGAGGCCGTCGCGCGCCAGCTTCTTGGCCTCGGTCAACCAAGGCGTATCGGCCGGCAGCGCATTCAATTGCAACAGCAGGCACTCGGACAGATCGCGCGCGCCGACACCAACCGGGTCGAAGCTCTGCAACAGCTTGAGCGCCGCATCCAGTTCCACCGGATCGCGCTCTTCTTCTTCCGGCAGCAGGGTTGCCAGCTCATCGAGGCTGGCCGTCAGGTAGCCGTCCTCGTCCAGGGCATCGATCAGCATCGAGACCAGTTGGCGGTCGCGCTCGCCGATCGGGGTCAAGGACAACTGAT
>JAJZTV010000164.1:855-4794 GCA_021847385.1 Pseudomonadota bacterium
GGTGCTGGCGCAGGCCAGCCTGGCTGGCATCGATCTGCTGGAAACCGAGCTCGTCGTCGTCCTCGCCGCTCGATGCACCGGCGACGCCGCGTTCACCCCAGGCCAGTTCGGTATAGATCTCGTCCGACTCCTGGCTGGGCGGCTCCGCCGTTTCCTGCGTTTCGTAATCCGTCCCCTCGTCGTTATCCAGGCGCTCCAGCAGGGGATTTTCTTGCAAGGCCTGGCCGATCTCTTGCTGCAACTCAAGCGTGGAGAGTTGCAGCAGGCGAATGGATTGCTGCAACTGAGGGGTGAGCGTCAGTTGTTGGCTGAGTCGGAGTTGGAGGCTTTGCTTCACTGCTCAAGCCGTCTCGATAAAGGATTGCGATGGATGTTACAACCGGAAGTGTTCACCAAGGTAAACCTTCCTGACCTCGTCATTATAAATAATCTCGTCAGGATTGCCGGTGGCTAGCACTTGGCCTTCGTTGATGATATAGGCCCGATCGCAGATACCGAGGGTTTCGCGCACGTTGTGGTCGGTGATCAAGACGCCGATCTCGCGCTCGGTCAAGAAACGGATGATCTTTTGGATGTCGAGCACGGAAATCGGGTCGATTCCGGCAAACGGTTCGTCGAGCAGCACGAAGCGCGGCTGCATGGCCAAGGCCCGAGCGATTTCGACCCGTCGCCGCTCGCCGCCGGACAGGCCGGTGGCCAGGGCGTCGCGCAAGTGGATGATATTCAGGTCTTCGAGCAGGTATTCCAGATGCTCGCGCACGCCCGCCTCGTCGTAGCCGTGCAACTCCAGCACCGCGGCGATATTGTCGGCTACCGACAAGCGGCGGAAGATCGAGGCCTCTTGCGGCAAATAACCCAAACCCATGCGCGCGCGCTGATAGACCGGCATGTGGGTCACATCGGCATCGTCCAGGCCGATGCGGCCGCCATCGGCCCGCACCAGGCCGACCACCATATAGAAACACGTGGTCTTGCCGGCGCCGTTGGGGCCGAGCAGGCCGACCACCTCGCCGCTCTTGACCTCGAGCGAAACGTCGCGCACGACCTGGCGGGTCTTGTAACGCTTACGCAACCCTTCGGCGCGCAGCAGGCTCATGGCTTGGCCTCTCCCTTGCCGGATGCGTCCTTCTGCTTGGGCTTGATCACCGCGCGCACGCGGCCGTTGCCGCCTTCCTTGGTTGTGCCGACGGCACGGTAGGTCTCGGTCTTGGCGTCATAGACGATCAGATTGCCGCGCACTTCCTCGTCGCCGCGCCTAACCCGCGCACTGCCGATCAATTTGACGACATCGTTCGCCGCATCGTATTCGATGCGATTGCCCGTGCCTTCGATGTATTGATCCTTCGCTTCCTGCTTTTGCCGGAAAAAGACCGGCTTGTTCAGGCCATAGGCCTCGCTCGAAGTGAAGCCTTTGTCGTCCTGGCGCACGTCCAGCCGGTCGGCGGTCATGAACAGGGTGCCCTGGGTCAGCACCACATTGCCTTCGTAGACTGCGGTTTTGTTGGCATCGTCGACCCGCAAGGTGTCCGATTCGATATTGACCGGCCGCTCGCGGTCCGCCTTCTCGGCATGCGCCGGCCAGGCAACGGCCAGCGCCAGGATAGCGGCGGCAAGGCCGCTCGATTTAGCGACTGCGTTCATAGACACTCTTCACTTTCTGACTAAAGCGGACGATCGGGTCTTCGCCCTCGGCCAGCATCGCCCCGGCCTGAATGGACGAACCGGCTTGCTGCACCGTTACCGCCCGATCGGTCTGGATGCGGTGCGCATCAGGCGTCACTTGCAAGAACTCCGTGGTCATCACCATCGGTGCCCGGCCACCGTCGGCGGCGCGCCGCAGTTGCACGGCGTCCAGAAAATACACGTTGCTGCCGTCCGGCGTCACCAGCGCGCGCTGCGAATGCACGGTCACCGGCGGGCGCTCGGCCGAGTATTGGGTATAGACCGGGCGGTCCAGGCGGGTCGTGTCGTCGTCCATATAGTGCGTCATACGCGCGGCCTCGAGTTGGTGCCAGGGCCGGCCCTGGCGGTCGAAGGCCATCGCCTTGAAGTTTTCGACGATGTAATCCGGGTCGTGCGCGAACCCTCGGGTATCGACCCAAGGCGTGATCTGCACCACCCGATCCAGCCAAAAGGTCAGCGCCGCGAGCACAGAGACCACGATCAACGGCGTCCAGGACACCAATCGGGTGTTCATCGATCGTACAGCGCCAACTGCGCCTCCCACGTACCCTGGGCGCGCATGATCAGCTCGCAGGCCTCGCGCGCGGCGCCGCGGCCGGCATGGGCCTGGGTGACATAGTGCGCACGTTCGGCGACCAGGGCCGCCGCATCGGGCACGGTGATGGCCAGGCCGCAGCGCTTGAGCACCGGCAGATCCACCACGTCGTCGCCCATATAGCCGGTCTCTTCCGGCTTGAGCCCGGTCTCGGTCAGCAGCCGTTCGTAGACGTGCAGCTTGTCGTCGGCACCCTGAAAGATGCGGGTGATGCCCAGGTTCTTGGCGCGATGCATGACGACGCTGGAGGTGCGGCCGGTGATGATGCCGGCCTCGACCCCGGCGGCCTTCAGCATCTTGATGCCGTGGCCATCGCGCGAATTGAAGGCCTTGTATTCCTGGCCGTCGTCGCCGTAGAACAGGCTGCCGTCGGTCAACACGCCGTCCACGTCGAAGATCAGCAGCTTCACCTGGCGGGCACGATGCAGGACCGCGTCCAGACTCATACCACCCCCGCCCGCAACAGGTCGTGCATGTTCAAGGCGCCGACCAGGCGCCCGGCTTCGTCCACCGCCAGCACGCCGTTGATCTTGCGCGCTTCCATCAAATGCACGGCCTCGGCGGCCAGCGCATCTTGCGACACCGTGATCGGGTTGCGCGTCATCGCCTCGGCGATGCCGGTGGTCTGCATGTCCACGCCGCGATCCAGGCAACGGCGCAGATCGCCGTCGGTGAACACGCCGAGCAAGCGGCCATCGGCCTCGACCACCGCGGTCATGCCCAAGCCCTTGCGCGTCATCTCGAGCAAGGCCTCCTTCATATTGGCCGTCTGCGGCACCACGGGCAGGGCCGCGCCGCTGTGCATGATGTCGCGCACGTGGATCAGCAGCCGCCGGCCGAGCGAACCGCCGGGGTGGGTGCGGGCGAAGTCCTCGGCGGTGAAGCCGCGCGCCGACAGCAGCGCCACCACCAAGGCGTCGCCCAGGGCCAGGGCGGCCGTGGTGCTGGCGGTCGGCGCCAGATTGTGCGGGCAGGCCTCCATCGCCACGCTGGCATCGAGATGGACATCCGACTCGCGCGCCAGGGTCGAGGCCGGGTTGCCGGTCATACCGATCAGGCCGGCGCCGCGCCGCTTGATCAGCGGCACGATGGACACCAGCTCGGGGCTCTCGCCGGAGTTGGACAGCGCGATGACCACGTCGCCGCCGGCGATCATGCCCAGGTCGCCGTGGCTGGCCTCGGCCGGATGCACGAAGAAGGCCGGCGTGCCCGTGCTGGCGAGCGAGGCCGCGATCTTGCCGGCGACATGGCCGGACTTGCCCATGCCGCTGACCACCACCCGGCCCTTGCAATCGAGGATCATGCGCACCGCGCGCACGAAGGCTTCGTCGAGCCGGGCAGCCAGGGCCGTGACGGCCGTGGCCTCGATCTCCAGGGTGCGGCGTGCGTTGGCGAGTATCTGTTCGTTAGTATTGGCGGGCAATGTCATAATGGAATCGAGGGCCGAAATTCAGCAATTGCCGCGTCGAACGCAGCCCTGCTGGAATAGGCCGTTAGTATAACGACAAGCCGGATACCCCCCAAGCATGCACACCACACTGGGCCTGATCGTCTTCCTGCTCGCCGCCGCCGTGCTGGCCAGCGCCCTGTTTCGCGCGCTGAACCTGCCCGCGCTGCTGGGCTATATCGCGATCGGCGTCATCACCGGCCCGTCCGCCCTG
>JAJZTV010000165.1 GCA_021847385.1 Pseudomonadota bacterium
TTCCGATCTAGACATTCTGGGCGACACCCTCCCGCGCCGCATCCTGCGATGCCGACGAGGTAAACAGATTCGAAGTGCCTACGCCATCCAAGAGACCCATTGACTCACCTTAGACCAACATTCCTGCTCGATTTATAGCCTTATATCGGCCAAAACTTACGCAATCTTTAGCCTATCGGCTGGCCGAAAATAAGGCCCGCACCTTCGCCAGGTCCTCAGCCGTATCCACCCCCGGCGGCGACGGCTGTTCGGTGGTCAGCACCGCGATCTTGTAGCCATGCCACAACGCACGCAGCTGTTCGAGCGACTCGAAGACCTCGATGGCCGGCCGCTCCAGCCGGGGATAGGCATGCAGAAAACCGGCCCGGTAGGCATAGAGCCCCACATGGCGGAATACCGGCAATCCCACCGGCAATTCCCGTACCTGAGCCCAGGTATCGCGGGCATAGGGGATCGGCGCCCGGCTGAAATAGAGGGCATAGCCCGCCTGGTCGAGCACCACCTTGACCACGTTCGGGCTCATCACCTCGTCGATATCGTGCAAGGGGTGGCAAACCGTGGCCATCGCCGCGGCCGAATGCCGGGCCAGGGTGTCGGCCGTGGCGCGGATCAGTTCCGGCTCGATCAAGGGCTCGTCGCCCTGCACGTTGACCACCACCGCCTCATCCGGCCAATTCAATTGTGCGGCCACCTCGGCCAGCCGGTCGGTGCCGGAGGCGCAGTCGGGTGAGGTCAGGCAGACCTCGAAACCGTGCTGCTTGACCACCCGCGCCACCTCGTCGTGATCGGTCGCCACCCAGACCTCTTTCGCGCCGCTGGCGCGGGCCCGCTCGGCCACCCAGACCACCATGGGCCGGCCGGCGATGTCGAGCAAAGGCTTGCCGGGCAAGCGGGTGGAGGCGTAGCGAGCGGGGACGACGGCGTAAAAATCAGTCATGCGACATCTTATAGCGGAAGTGCGGTGGCCAAAACAACTGCCAGCAGCAACAACCCCTCGCTGACCTCGACGCCGGCGCCCAGGCAGTCGCCGGTCATGCCGCCGACCTTGACCAGCAGGAAACGCTGCCAAAACCACAGGACCAGCGGCGCCAGCCACAGGCCGGTGAAGGGCAGGCTGGCAACCAGCAATAACGCCAGCCAAGCAGCCGGCAGCCAACGGCCGGCGCGCCACTTGTAACGCTCGCCCAGGCCGGGCTTGAGCGGCGGTAGCGACTGCGACCACCACAAGGCACCGAGCCGGGCCCAGGCCGGGATCAACAACAGGGCAAAGGGCGACATGCCATGGCCGAAGGCGATGCCAAGCAAGACCAGCTTGGCCGCCAATTGCAGCACCAGGGCGATGACGCCGAAGCTGCCGACATGCGGGTCGGCCAAGACCTGCAAAAAGCGCTCGCGGTCGCGATGCGCGGCGCCCAGGGCATCGAAGGTATCGGCCAGGCCGTCGAGATGCAGGCCGCCGGTAAGCCAGACCCAGGCAAGCAGCACCAACAGCGCGGCCAACCAAGGATCGAACGGCCGCACTGCCAGACCGGGCAAGGCCAGCAGGCCGCCCAATAGCAGACCGACCAAGGGAAACCAGGCGGCCGAACGGGCCAGGTCGTCGGCCTGGAAGTCGCGCACGGCCGGTACCGGCAGGCGGGTGAGGAATTGTAGGGCTAGAAAGAATCCGCGCATGCATTCAACTTCATCAGGACAGGGGCCTCGCCGGCCAGCAGCGACACCTGGAACTGCGCGGCCTCAGGCAGGGCGACACGATAGAGCGATTGCGCCGGCAGGTCGAGCAGATGTTGCAGCAAGATGCGCATCACGCCGGCATGCACCACCAGCAGGCGATGGCCGCCGTCGGCATCGGCCAGCCACGCCTGCCACGCAGCCAGCACGCGCCGGCGAAAGGCGCCGAGCGTCTCACCGCCGGGCGCGGATGCCGAATCGGCGCGCAGTTGGAAACGTTCATAGGCCTCGGCATCGCGCTCGGCGGCCTCGGCGCCACGCATGCCTTCCCAGTCGCCGAAATCCAGTTCGCGCATATCGGCCAGCGCGCGGCAGGCGATCCCCTGCTCGGCGGATAGCTGTTCGGCGAAGGCGCGGCAACGCAGCAACGGCGACGTGGCCACGCTATCGAAGCGCCGATCGCCCACGACGTTGCGCATCTGCGCAAGACCGCGCGTCGTCAGCGGCGGGTCGCTGCGGCCGCGAAAGACATGGGCCGGCCCGGCCACCTCGCCGTGGCGCAACACGCTGATCAGCGTCGCCTCGCTCATCATTCTTTTCCGCTCACCCCCGCCTCGGCGAAGGTGGCCATGCCATTGTGCAAGGCACAGGCCAGACGCAACAGCGGCAGCGCCACGGCGGCGCCGCTGCCCTCGCCCAGACGCAGGCCGAGATCGATCAAGGGTTGTGCGTCCAACGCGTGCATCAAGCGCGCATGGCCCGGTTCGGCCGAGGCATGGGAGAACAGCAGCCAGTCGCGCACCGTGGGCTGCATGCGCACCGCCGCCAGGGCCGCGGCGCTGGCGATGAAACCGTCGACCAGCAAGGGCAGGCCACGCTGGGCACCGGCGATGCAGGCACCGGCGATGGCGGCCAGCTCGAAGCCGCCGAGACAACGCAGCGTCTCGGCCGGCTCGGCCAGACGCTCGGCATGCAGGGCCAGGGCGCGGTCGATCACCGCCGCCTTGCGCGCCACGCCGGCCGGGTCGATACCGGTACCCGGCCCGGCCAAATCCTGCCCGGACAGTCCAAGCAGGCCACAGGCAACGGCCGCCGCCGCCGTGGTGTTGCCGATGCCCATCTCGCCGGCGATGAACAGTTGCGCACCGTTGGCCAGCGCCCGCTCGACCGCCGCCCGGCCAGCGGCCAGGGCCTGCTGCAACTGCTCGGCGAGCATGGCCGGCGCGCGCGTGAAATTGGCCGTACTCGGCGCGATGCGCACGCGCAGCACGCCGTCGAGCGGGCCGGGGTCGTTGACGGTGCCAAGATCGACCACCTCGAGCCGGGCACCGAGTTCGCACGCCAGCACGCTGATCGCGGCGCCGCCGCAGGCGAAGTTCTTCACCATCTCGCCGGTCACCGCCTGCGGGAAGGCCGACACACCCTCGGCCACCACGCCGTGATCGGCCGCGAACACGGTGATCTGCACCCGGTCGAGCGCGGGCCGCGCCGCACCTTGCAGCGCGGCCAACTGGATGGCGATAGCCTCCAGCCGGCCCAGCGCGCCCGGCGGCTTGGTCAGTTGCGTCTGCCGCTGCGCGGCGGCCGCGCGCGCGGCGTGGTCCATCGCTTGGGCCGGTTGCTGCCACCAGGCAGATTCAATCGCTGTAGTCGTCATGGCGCGGGGTCACTTTCAATTTGAGGGGAAGGCCGGCGGCGACGAACACGACATCGTCGGCCACCTGGCCGATGGCCTGGTTCAACCAGCCGGCCTCGTCGACGAAGCGGCGGCTCAATTCGCCGAGCGGGACGACACCGAGGCCGACCTCGTTGGCGACCAGCACAATCTCGCCCGGCAGCTTGGGCAGCAGGTCGAGCAGGCGCTGACGCGCGTCGGGGTAGTGCCGGGCGTGCAGCTCGTCCAGCCAGTTGTTGAGCCACAAGGTCAGGCAGTCGACCACCAGGCACTTGCGCGGGCCGGCCTCGCGCGCCAGCGCCTCGGCCAATTGCAGCGGCTCTTCCACCGTCTGCCAATCGGCAGGCCGCTCGGCGCGATGGCGGGCGATGCGTTCGAGCATCTCGCCGTCGCGCGCCTGGGCGGTGGCGATCACCGTCACCGGCAGGCGCGTCTCTTGCGCCAGCTTCTGCGCGTAGCCACTCTTGCCGGAGCGGGCGCCGCCGACGATCAAGGTCAGGCTCATGCTGGCAGCACCTGTCGCGTTGCAATGCCGCACAGCTCGCGCAGCCGCGCCGTATCCAGATGCTCGGCCACGGCATCGGCCAAGCGCTCGATGGCCTGTTCGCGCAAGCCGCGGTAGTCCAGCGCCTCGGCATTGCGCAGCCCGGCCCAGGTCAGCACGGCGGCGCAGGCGGCGGGCGCTTCGAACAGGCCGTGTAGATAGGTGCCCAGCACTTGGCCGTCGTCGCTCATCGCGCCGTCGGGGCCGTGTTCCAGTTGCACGACCGGCTTGCCCAACGCCGGCCCCGCGCTGACCCCGGCGTGGATCTCGTAACCATGCACCTCGGCATCGGCCCACGACAAACGGCCGCATGCATTGCGCAACTGCTTCTCGGGTTCCAGCGTGGTCTGCATGGCCAGATAGCCCAGGCCCGCACTGCTGCCCACTTCGCCCTCGATGCCGTGCGGATCGTGGATCGCCTCGCCCAGCATCTGGTAACCACCGCAAAGACCGATGAGCTTGCCGCCATAACGCAAGTGGCGAGCGATGGCCTCGTCCCAGCCCTGGGCGCGCAACCAGTCGAGATCGGCCCGCACCGACTTGGAGCCGGGCAGGCAGATGAGATCGGCCGGCGGCGGTACTTCATGCGGCCCGACAAAACGCAGGTCGACCTGTGGATGCAGGCGCAGGGGATCGAAGTCGGTGTGGTTGCTTATGCGCGGCAGCGCCGGCACGATCACGCGCAGCCTACCCGCCTTGGATTCCGCATTCGCCTCGCGCGGCAAGGCGTCCTCCGCCTCCAGATGCAGGCCCAGCAAATAGGGCAGCACGCCGAGCACCGGCTTGCCGGTCTCCCGCTCCAGCCAGTCGAGGCCGGACTGCAACAGCGCGAGATCGCCGCGAAAACGGTTGA
>JAJZTV010000166.1 GCA_021847385.1 Pseudomonadota bacterium
GCCACAATCCAGTGCTCTACCAACTGAGCTACCACCGCCACTAAAACTGGCCTGCCCGACAGGGATCGAACCTGTAACCCCCAGCTTAGAAGGCTGGTGCTCTATCCAATTGAGCTACGGGCAGATATCCCGCGGGCTGGATGCAAACACAATACCCGGTCGACGCTGGTCGGGGTGGAGGGATTCGAACCCCCGACATCCTGCTCCCAAAGCAGGCGCGCTACCGGGCTGCGCTACACCCCGAAACTGTGTTTCAGTGTGGGCACAGCGCCAAAAGCCGGCGTCATGCCGAAACCGAGCCGCGAACTATACCGACCGATGCAGTAAAAATCAATGCGAGCCGGCCCTCGGCTCGGCTAAAATCGCGCTCTTCGACCCTTCTGCCTACCCGGACTATGAGCGCGCGCATTCTCGACGGCAAGACCATCGCCTCCAAGCTGCTGCAGGACATCAAACGCCAGGTCGACGCACGGCTGGCCGCCGGCAAGCCGGTGCCGGGCCTGGCCGTCATCCTGATCGGCGGCGATCCGGCCTCGAGCATCTACGTGCGCAACAAGCGCAAGGCCTGCGAAACGGCCGGGGTGCGTTCGATCTCCCACGACCTGCCGGCCTCGACCACCCAGGCGGAACTGATGGCGCTGATCGACCAGCTGAATGCGGACGAGACCGTCGACGGCATCCTGGTCCAGGCGCCGCTGCCGGCGCAGATCGACGACGAGGCCGTGGTCGAACGGATCAGCGCGGGCAAGGACGTCGACGGCTTTCACCCTTACAACATCGGCCGGCTGGCGGTGCGCCTGCCGACCCTGCGTTCCTGCACGCCCTACGGCGTGATGAAGCTGCTGGCCGAGACCGGCGAGCCGCTGCGCGGCAAGCACGCCGTGGTGGTCGGTGCCTCCAACCACGTCGGCCGGCCGATGGCCCTGGAATTGCTGCTAGCCGGCTGCACGGTCACGGTCTGCCACAGCGCCACCCGCGACCTGGCCCAGCTCGTCGGCCAGGCCGACATCGTGGTGGCCGCCGTCGGCCGGCCGGAGATGGTCAAGGGCGCCTGGGTCAAGCCCGGCGCCATCGTGGTCGACATCGGTATCAACCGCCTGGACGACGGCCGCATCGTCGGCGACGTCGAGTTCGAAGCGGCCAAGGAAAGGGCGGGCTGGATCACCCCGGTGCCGGGCGGAGTCGGCCCGATGACCGTGGCCACCCTGCTCCAGAATACCCTGGAGGCGGCGGCCGTCCACCACCCCTAAGCCTTAGGCGGCAAACCAGCCCTGCAGTCGGGCCACATCGACATAGCCCGCCTCGTCGGCATCAATCCTGGCATAAGGCGCATTCGGCTCGCCCAGATCGGACAGCACCGCCAGCGCCCCGGAAAAATCGTGACCGCGGGTGTAGTCGTTCACGGTCGCCACGGTCTTCAGCCCGGCGCCGCGCGAGGCGCGGATGCCGTTCTCCGAATCCTCGAAGGCCAGGCACTGCTCGGGCGTCAGGCCCAGCTGCTGCATGGCCCAGACATAGATGTCCGGCGCCGGCTTCTTGGCCGGCACGATGTCGCCGGCCGCGATCACGGCGAACCAGTCGGCGCCGTCCTCGGCCAGGCTGTGCCTGAGCAAGGCGGTGACGTTCTCCGGCGTCGTCGTCGTCGCCACACCCAGGATCAGGCCGGCATCGCGCGCCTCTTGCAGCAGGCGTTTCACGCCCGGCCGCAGCGGGATGCCGCCCTGGGCCAACAACTCGGTGTAATGGCGGGTCTTGGCCTTGTGCAACTCGGCCACCAGGCCGTCGAAGTCGGCCGGCTTCCGGTAATCGGGCCGGAAACGCTCGACATAGAACTTCATCCGCTCCTTGCCACCGGTTACTTCCAGCAACTGGCCATAGAGGGCGACATCCCAGTCCCAATCCAGGCCGAATTCGCGGAAGGCCGCGTTGAAGGCAGGGCGATGGCCGTCCCGCTCGGTATCGGCCAAGGTGCCGTCGACATCGAATAGCAAAGCTTTCAGTTCAGTCATCGTCGTTAAACCATTTGTTCATTGCAAAGTCATTCAGGGGTAAAATTTCTTCCCCAACCACTCCCGCTAGAGGCCGCTCATGATCCGCCCCGAGCAAAACCCCGAATTCGACGCACTGTTCGACGGCATGCTGTATAGCCTGATGTCGTGGAAACAACTGGCCGAGTTCTGGGCGCGCATCGACACGGCGGCAGGCTGGTATCTCTATGCCATCGGCGAGGACCGCCCGGAGGCCGCAGCCGATGCCGAACACGTCGGCACCTTCATCCGCGAGATCGATGCGCTCCTGCACAAGGATCATCACGAAGACTATTGCGGCATCGTTTACACCGACGATTTCAACCGCCCCAAGATCGTCAAGATCTACGACCCCAACCATCTCGGCAGCTCCTGCGGCTCCGTCGGTTACCGCGTATTACCCGGCTGGGTCATGTCGCTCACCCCGCCCTCCGACCTCACCCCCAGCCATTTCGTTCCGCAGAACCGCCGCCGCTGGTGGCAAGGCTTCCTGGAGGCCATCCACCACGCTTGATAGCGGTGGGCAGGCGACGAAAAAAAAGCGGCCGAGGCCGCTTTTTTTATTGGCCGTTTCGGATCAGGCCGCGGATTCCGGCTCGGTCGGCGCTGCCGTTTCGGCCGGCTGATCGGCCGCCTGTTCGGCCGCCGGCGCAGCGGCTTCCGAAGCCGCCTTCATCGACAGGCGCAGACGCCCCTTCTCATCGGCTTCCAACACCTTTACCCGGACTGCCTGACCTTCCTTGAGGTAGTCGGTCACGGCATTGACGCGCTCTTGCGCAATCTGCGAGATGTGCAGCAAGCCGTCGCGGCCGGGCAGGATGTTGACGATGGCACCGAAGTCCAAAATCTTCAGCACGGTACCTTCGTAGATACGACCGACCTCAACCTCGGCGGTCAAGTCCTCGATCCGCTTCTTGGCCGCCTCGCCCGCTTCCACGCTGGTACAGGCGATCTTGACCGTGCCGTCCTCGGCGATGTCGATCTGGGTGCCGGTCTCTTCGGTCAGCGCACGGATGGTGGCGCCACCCTTGCCGATCACGTCGCGGATCTTCTCCGGATTGATCTTCATGCTGATGATGCGCGGCGCGAAGGCGGACATCTCCTGGCGCGGGGCGCCCATGGCCGCCTTCATCTGACCGAGGATGTGCATGCGGGCCTCGCGTGCTTGGGTCAGCGCGACCTGCATGATCTCCTTGGTGATGCCCTCGATCTTGATGTCCATCTGCAGCGCGGTCACGCCGTTGTCGGTACCGGCCACCTTGAAGTCCATGTCGCCCAGGTGATCCTCGTCGCCCAGGATGTCGGTCAGCACGGCGAAGCGGTTGCCTTCCTTGATCAGGCCCATGGCGATACCGGCCACGTGTTCCTTCATCGGCACGCCGGCATCCATCAGCGCCAGGCTGCCGCCGCAGACGGAGGCCATGGAGCTGGAACCGTTGGACTCGGTGATCTCGGACACCACGCGGATGGTGTAGCCGAACTCTTCCTTGGCCGGCAGGCAGGCATACAAGGCCCGCTTGGCCAGGCGGCCGTGGCCGATCTCGCGCCGCTTCGGGCTGCCGACGCGGCCGGTCTCGCCGGTGGCGAACGGCGGCATGTTGTAGTGCAACATGAAGTGCTCGCTGTAGCCGCCGGTCAGGTCCTCGATGGTCTGCTCGTCGCGACCGGTGCCCAGGGTGGCGACCACCAGGGCCTGGGTCTCGCCGCGGGTGAACAGGGCGGAACCGTGGGTGCGCGGCAGCACGCCGGTGCGGATGGTGATCGGGCGCACGGTGCGGGTATCGCGGCCGTCGATGCGGGGCTCGCCGGCCAGGATGCGGCCGCGCACGACCTGGGCCTCCAGGTGGTGGAACAGGTCCTTGACCACGTTGGCCCGCTCGGTGTCCATGTCCTCGCTGATCATCGCGGCGAACACGCGGTTACGGATCTCGTCGACCGCAGCCATACGCGCCTGCTTCTGCTTGATCGAATAGGCGTTGGACAGATCGGCCTCGCACAACGACTTCATCTGGGCGACCAAGGCCGCGTCGGTCTCGGGCGCAGACCAGTCCCACGGCTCCTTGCCGGCCTCATCGGCCAGTTCGATGATCGCGTCGATCGCCTTCTGCATTTGATCGTGGCCAAAGACCACGGCACCCAACATCACGTCCTCGGGCAATTGCTCGGCCTCGGACTCGACCATCAACACGGCATGTGCGGTACCGGCCACCACCAAATCCAGTTTGGAGTTCTTCAGTTCGGTGTTGCTGGGGTTGAGCACATACTGGCCATCGATGTAGCCGACGCGGGCGGCGCCGATCGGGCCGTTGAACGGCACGCCGGCCAGCATCAGCGCGGCCGAGGCACCGATCATCGCCGGAATGTCGGAATCGACGTCGGGGTTGGACGAGATCACGGTTGCGATGACCTGAATCTCGTTGAAAAAACCATCCGGGAACAGCGGGCGGATCGGGCGGTCGATCAGACGCGAGGTCAGCGTCTCCTTCTCGGTCGGCTTGCCTTCGCGCTTGAAGAAGCCGCCGGGGATACGGCCGGCGGCATAGGTCTTTTCCTGATAATCGACCGTCAGCGGAAAGAAGTCCTGGCCGGGCTTGACCTCGGTCTTGGCCACGGCGGTGACCAGCACCACGGTGTCGTCCATGTTGACTATCACCGCACCGTCGGCCTGACGGGCGATCTCGCCCGTCTCCAGGGTTACTTGGTGACGACCGTAT
>JAJZTV010000167.1 GCA_021847385.1 Pseudomonadota bacterium
TTGTCTTGCGAGCGGGCGTTTTCGCGCATCTCATAGGCCATGGTCATGCCGCCGATGCCCGCGCCGAGAATCACTATGTGGGCCATATCAACTGTCTCCTGAAATTTAGCTTGTATCGTCCGATGCGCTCACCAGCAGCGCACCTCTTCTCTCTCGCAAGGGCTATGCCAGCAGCAAGCACCAATACAAATCAAAGGCTTATAAAATACACGCCTAAATATCAGGATTGACATGCCACTATTGTCATGACGAAAATGGGCCATGTCATGACATTGGTGTGAGCGAATGCCCCACGTCGATCTGCAGCAAATCATCGAGGCGCACGACCAGCCTTTCGTCGTCATCGACGACCAGTACCGCATCGTGGCGGCCAACCAACGCTATTGCGATTCGTATGGCGTGAAGCTCGAAGCCATCCTCAATCGGCATTGCTATGAGGTATCGCACCACATCGACCGGCCCTGCCATGAAAACGGCGAGCAATGTCCACATCAAACGCTGTTCGAAAAGGGGCAGGCCTCCGTGGTCTTGCATACCCACTACCATGCCGACGAACAACCCGAGCGCACCCGCATTCGCGGCCATGCCATTCGCGACCAGGACGGCAAGCTCTATCTAGGCGAAATCCTGTATCCGCTGGAGGCCGATAGCGAAGAAGGCAAATCGGACTCGCACATGGTCGGCCACTCGCCGGCGTTCCTGCTCTGCGTCGACAATCTGGCCCGCGCCGCAGATAGCGAAGCTTCCATCTTGCTGCTGGGCGAAAGCGGTGTCGGCAAGGAGCTGGCGGCGCGCTTCGTCCACGACCGTTCCTCACGTTCCGGCGGGCCCTTCATCGTGATCAACTGCGCCGCCGTACCGGAAGGCATGTTCGAGAGCGAATTGTTCGGCCACGAACGCGGCGCCTTCACCGGCAGCGACAAACAAAAGAAGGGCCTGTACGAGCTGGCCGATGGCGGCACCCTGTTTCTGGACGAGGTCGCGGAGATTTCGCCGCCCATGCAGGCGAAGCTGCTCCGCGTCTTGGAGACCGGCGAATTCCGCCGGGTCGGCGGCACGCAGACATTCAAGGCCGAAGTCCGGCTGGTTTCGGCGACCAACCAGAACTTACTGGACATGGTGGATCGCAAGCTGTTCCGGCTCGACCTCTACTATCGCCTGGCCGGCATCGACGTCACGCTGCCGCCGCTACGCGAACGGCGCGAGGACATCGCCGCCCTGGCCGAAGCGCTGCTGACCCGGGCCATGCGCGGCAATCAAATACCCTGCCGGCTGGATAAATCGGCCATCAACCTGCTCAAGCACTACCACTTCCCCGGCAACGTGCGGGAATTGCGCAATCTCTTGCAGCGCGCCGCCATACGTTGCCGCAACGGCGTCATCCAGGCCGAGGATTTGGATTTGAATGTGCGAAACGCCCCGGCCGAAACCAAGCCGGAAACGGCAAAAGCCGACCCGCCGAATCTCCTGGCCGACCTGGAAAAAGACTATATCCGCGACCTGCTCGACAAACACCAGGGCCACCGGCGCACGGTTGCGGAACAATTGGGCGTGACCGAACGCACGCTTTATCGAAAACTCAAACAATACGGCCTGAATTAGCGCCGAGCAGTCGCCATGGCCTCATCGCGAGGCCATGGCGTTCACACCTTCATATCGAGGAAGTTTTTGAGCAAGGCATGGCCATGCTCGGTCAGGATGGATTCCGGATGGAACTGCACGCCCTCGACCGCCAGGGTCTTGTGGCGCACGCCCATGATCTCGCCGTCTTCGGTCCAGGCGGTGATCTCCAGGCAATCGGGCAGGCTCGCGCGCTCGATCACCAGCGAGTGGTAACGGGTGGCGCGGAAGGGATTGGGCAGGCCGCGGAACACGCCGATACCCTTGTGCTGGATCATCGAGGTCTTGCCGTGCATCAATTGCTTAGCGTGCACGATCTTGCCGCCGAAGGCCTGGCCGATGCTCTGGTGGCCGAGGCAGACCCCGAGGATGGGCACCTTGCCGGCAAAGTGCTTGATCAACGGCACCGAGATGCCGGCCTCGTTCGGCGTACACGGACCGGGCGAGACCACGATGCGGTCCGGCTTGAGCGCCGCGATGGCCTCGAGATCGATCTCGTCGTTGCGGTATACGCGCACGTCTTCGCCCAACTCGCCGAAGTACTGCACCAGGTTGTAGGTGAAGGAGTCGTAGTTATCCAGCATCAGCAACATTATTCGGCCCCCCCTTCGATGCCGGCGAGGGCAAGCTCGGCCGCGCGCACCACGGCCCGGGCCTTGTTGCGGGTCTCGATCCATTCGTTGTCGGGCACCGAGTCGGCGACGATGCCGGCGCCGGCCTGGACATACAGGGTTTGATCCTTGATCACCGCGGTGCGGATGGCGATGGCCAGGTCCATGTCGCCGTTGAAGCCGAGGTAACCGACCGCGCCGGCGTAGATGCCGCGCTTGGTCGGTTCCAGTTCGTCGATGATCTCCATCGCCCGCACCTTGGCCGCGCCGGACACGGTGCCGGCCGGGAAGGTGGCGCGCAGCACGTCCATGGCGTTCAGATTCGGTTTCAGCTTGGCCTCGACGTTGGACACGATGTGCATCACGTGCGAGTAGCGCTCGATCACCATGTTCTCGGTGACCCGGACCGAGCCGGTCTGCGCCACGCGGCCGGCATCGTTGCGACCGAGGTCCATGAGCTGCACGTGCTCGGCCAGTTCCTTGGGATCGGCCAAGAGGTCCTGCTCGAACTTCAGATCTTCCTCGCGGGTGACGCCGCGCGGCCGGGTGCCGGCGATGGGCCGCACGGTGACGGTGTCACCTTCCAGCCGGACCAGGATCTCGGGCGAGGCGCCGACCACGTGGAAGTTGCCCATGTCGTAATAGAACATATAGGGCGAGGGGTTGAGGCTGCGCAGCGAACGATAGAGCGAGAGCGGGTGCGCCTTGAACGGCCGGCTCATGCGCTGGGAGAGCACCACCTGCATGATGTCGCCGTCGACGATGTAGCGCTTGGCCTTGTCCACCGCCGCCTTGAACCCGGCCTCGCCGAATTCGGACACCGCCTCGGCCACCTCGCCCTGCTCGCTCTTGGGCGGGATCGCCGGCTGGCGCAACTGCCGAGTCAACTCATGCAGCCGGGCCTGGGCCTTGAGATAGGCCTCGGGCTGCATGGGGTCGGCGTAGACGATCAGGCTCAACTGGCCGGACAGGTTGTCGACCACGGCCAGCTCGTCGGTCAACAGCAGCAGGATGTCCGGGGTGCCGAGCACGTCCGGCTTGTGCGCGTACGCGAGTTTCTTCTCGACGTAACGCACGGTGTCATAGCCGAAGTAGCCGCACAGGCCGCCGGGAAAGCGCGGCAGGCCCTGCGGCGCTGCAGCCTTGAACCGCGAGAGATAACTCTCGACGAAGGCCAGCGGGTCGGCCACGTCCGATTGCTCGATAGGCTTGCCATCCTGCTCGACGCTGACGAAATGCTCGTGCACCCGCAGCACGGTGCGCGCCGGCAGGCCGATGAAGGAGTAGCGGCCGAAGCGCTCGCCGCCGACCACCGATTCCAAGAGATAGGAATAGGGCTGGTTGGCCAGCTTGAGATAGAGCGACAGCGGCGTGTCGAGGTCCGCCGGCAGGGTCTTCACCAGCGGGATGCGGTTGTAGCCCTGGCGGGCGAGGTCGTTGAATTCGGTTTCAGTCATTTTTAGGGGCCGGGATTCAGGGGTCAGGATTCAGGGTCGGACGCTATGCGCCTATTATTCCAAGACAAGCGCCGCCATCGGCGGCACCCACCCTGATCCCTGAATCCCGAATCCTGGCCCCTGGTATTCACGCCTTCACCACCAGTTTGCTGGCTTCCACCAGACTGGGCACCACGGCATCCAAGTCGAGCTCCGCTACCGGCCGGCCGCGGTTATAGCCGTAGGGCACGCAGAACACCGGGCAACCGGCGGCGCGGGCGGCCTGGGTGTCGTTGAGCGAATCGCCGATCAGCAGCAGCTCGGCCGGCGCTATGCCGAACACCTGGCAGGCATGCAGCAAGGGCAAGGGCGAGGGCTTTCGCTCAGGCAGCGAGTCGCCGGACAGGATCAGTTCGAAGTAGTCGAACAGGCCGGTATCTTTCAGCAGCGGATGGGTGAAGCGCTCGGCCTTGTTGGTGATACAGGCCACGCGCAGGCCCATGGCCTTGAACGCCTTGAGGCCGTCGACCACGCCGGGGAAGGGCCGGCTCTTGCGGCTGACCCACTCGGCGTAGTGCCGCTCGTAGATCGGTAGGGCCTGGGCGAACAGCTCGGGCGCCGGGTCGGCCTGCATGTCGCGGGTGAGCACGCGTTTGACCAAACGAGAGACGCCGTTGCCGATATAGGTCTTCACCTCGTCCTGCATGATCGGCGGCAGGCCGAGGTCGGCCGCCATCGCCATGGCGGCATCGGCCAAGTCCGGCGCGGTGTCGAGCAGGGTGCCGTCGAGGTCGATGACCACGGCCTTGACGGCTAATGGAGTTGCTTTATTCATTCAATTTTCTTTCACCGCAAAGGACGCGAAGGTTCGCGAAGAAAGTGCTTTCACTTATCTTTGCGACCTTTGCGGTTAACTAAAAATCAGGCCTTGGCCAGCTCGGCGCGCATCTCGCCGATGATGCTGTCGTAGCGGTTCGGGTCGTTCTCGTTGCACTTGCCGAACACGGCGGAACCGGCGACGAAGGTGTCGACCCCGGCCTTGGCCACTTCCAGAATGTTGGCCATCGGA
>JAJZTV010000168.1 GCA_021847385.1 Pseudomonadota bacterium
CGAAGAACGCTGCTATCAGGCCTATATCGAGCGCAAGATTGGTGGATTCCTGCATCTCTATCCCGGCCAAGAGGCCTGCTGCTATGGCGTCATGGAGGCAGCGCGTCCTGGCTTCGACTACGTCATCACCGGTTATCGCGACCACGTGCACGCGATCAAGTGCGGCGCCGACCCCAAGGCGGTGATGGCCGAACTCTACGGCAAAGAAACCGGCTGTTCCAAAGGCCGCGGCGGCTCGATGCACATCTTCGACGTCGAGCACCGCTTCATGGGCGGCTATGCCCTGGTCGGCGGCCCCTTCCCGCTCGCTGCCGGCATGGCCAAGGCGATCCAGATGAAGGGCGGCGAAGAGATCGCCATCTGCTTCCTGGGCGATTCCGCCAACAACCAAGGCAGCTTCCACGAGACCATGAACATGGCCGCGCTGTGGAAACTGCCGGTGCTGTTCGTCTGCGAGAACAACCTGTACGGCATCGGCACCGCGCTGGAACGGTCCACCGCCGTGGTCGATCAATACAAGCGCATGTGCGCCTACGGCATCGAGTCCGCCGTCTGCGACGGCCAGGACATCGAGGTCGTGCTGGAGCACGCCCACAAGGCGGTCGAGCATGTGCGCTCGGGCAAGGGCCCTTATTTCCTGGAACTGAAGACCTACCGCTATCGCGGTCATTCCATGTCCGATTCGCGCGGTTATCGTTCGCGCGAAGAAGAAGAAAAATGGAAGCAACGCGACCCGATCAACATGTTGCGCGACCGCATGATCGCCGAGGATAAGTACACCCTGGCCGAGTTCGAGGCCATGGAGAAAGAGATCGACGCCTATATCGAGAACGAAGTCATCAAGTTCGCCGAAGAGTCGCCCGATCCCAAGGTCGAAGAACTCACGAAGTACGTGCTGGCCGACTAAGCCGCGCGCACGCGCCGCACACGCGACGAAAGGAATAAGAACATGGCTGAAATCATGTACTGGGAAGCGCTTCAGCGTGCCCACGACGAAGAGATGGCTCGCGATCCGCTGGTGATCTGCATGGGCGAGGACATCGGCGTGGCCGGTGGCACCTACAAGGCGACCAAGGGCCTGTACGAGAAATACGGCCCGCTGCGGGTGATGGATACCCCGATTTCGGAAAACGGCTATACCGGCCTCGGCGTCGGCGCCTCCTTCCTGGGTGTCAAACCGATCATCGAGATCATGTCGGTCAACTTCGCCTGGCTGGCGATGGACCAGATCTTCAACAGCGCCGCCAAGGTCCGTTACATGTCCGGTGGCCAGCTCACCGCCCCGGTCGTGGTCCGCTCCGCCGGCGGCGCCGCCCATCAACTCGGCGCCCAGCACTCCGCCCGGATGGAGAAGGTGTTCATGGGCGTGGCCGGGCTGCGCGTGGTCACCCCGTCCAACCCCAAGCAGGCCTACGGTCTGCTCAAATCCGCCGTGCGCTCGCCCGACCCGGTGTACATCAACGAACACGAACTGATGTACAACATGAAGGGCGAGGTGCCGGACGAGGAATACTTCCACCCGCTCGAAGGCTCCGAGGTCACTCGCCCGGGCACCGACGTCACCCTGTTCGGTTACAACGTCTCCGTGCACTGGTGCCTGAAGGCGGCCGAGATCCTGGCCAAGCAGTACAACATCAGCGCCGAGGTGGTCGACCTGTATTCGCTGGCCCCGCTCGACCGCGATGGCATCAAGAAGTCGGTGGCCAAGACCCACAAGGCGGTGATCGCCGAGGAAGACGAGGCGCCATGCGGCGTCGGCTCCGAGGTCATGGCCATCATCAATGAGGAATGCTTCTGGGAACTGGATGCCCCGCCGGTGCGCGTGCATTCCGCCCTGGTGCCCCAGCCCTATGCGCACAATCTGGAGAAGGCCACCATCCCGAACCACGAGGATGTGGTGAAGGCCGTGCTCAAGCTGTTCGGCAAGGCGTAAATTCAGTGAGGAGTGAGGGGTAAGGAGTGAGGCACCAACGCCTTTCCTCCTAACACCTCACTCCTAACTCCTCACGGAAAAAGATATGTCCCAACACTACGCAATCACCATGCCCCAGCTCTCGGACACCATGACCGAGGGCGTGGTGGTCACCTGGGAAAAACAGCCCGGCGACCGCGTCGAGCGCGGCGACATCGTGGCCACGGTCGAGACCGACAAGGCCATCATGGACGTCGAGGTGTTCAAGGCCGGCTACCTGGCCGGGCCCTTGGCCGAGGTCGGCGCCACGGTCGCCGTCGGCGCCGCCATGGCCTACATCACCGACACCCAAGGCGATCTCGCCATCGCCGCCGACGAGGTGGTCACCGAGCAGGCCCCGTCGGAGATGATCCCGCACCACGCCGGCGCGCCCATCGTCATGCCGCAACTGTCGGACACCATGACCGAGGGCATCGTCGTCACCTGGGAAAAGGCCATCGGCGACCCGCTCAAGCGCGGCGACATCGTCGCCACGGTCGAGACCGACAAGGCGATCATGGACGTCGAGGTGTTCAACGAGGGCATCCTGTCCGGCCCCTTGGCCGATGTCGGCAGCACCATCGAGGTCGGCCACCCGATGGCCTTCATCGTGCAGGATGTGGCCCAGGTCAACGACACCGTCGCCACCGTCTCGGCCGAGCACAAGGTGGTCGAGACCCATCACGTGAAGCCGGGCGAGAAGATCGCCGCCGCGCCGAAACCGGCCGCTGCTGCCACGCCCACCCCTGCCATCCGTAGCGACGCCAAGCCGGCGGCCCGCCCGGCCGGCCGCAAGGCCAGCCCGCTGGCGCGCAAACTGGCCGGCCAGATGGGCGTGGAATTGAGCGGCGTTGCCGCGAGCGGCCCGGCAGGCGCCATCGTCGCCGACGATGTGCTGCGCGCGCGGCCGTCGATGAAGGAAGTGGCGCACAGCCTGCCGCAGGTCGACGTGCCGGGCGAAGGTCGGGCCATGACCAGCATGGAGAAGGCGGTGTCGCACGCGATGACCGCCTCGCTGACCCTGCCGACCTTCAACGTCACGATGAACATCGACACCGGCAAGCTCACCGCCGCCGCCAAGGCGCGCCAGGTATCGGTCACAGTGGCGATCGCCAAGGCCTGCTCGGTGGCCATGGCCAACTTCCCGCGCATGAACTGGGCCTACCAGCCGGTGGACAAGCTGATCGAGCGGCCCAACCACGACTTCGGCATCGCGGTGAAGTCGGACGACGGTGGCCTGGTCGTGCCCATCGTCAACGGCATCCAGGCCAAGAGCCTGGAGCAGATGCAGGCCGACTGGAACGACCTGGTGCCGCGCGCCCGCATCCGCAAACTGGCGCCCAAGGAATTTGCCAACCCCACCTTCACTATCTCCAATATGGGGATGTTCGGGGTGACCCATTTCACCGCGATCCCGACCCCGGGCATCGCGGCCATCCTGGCCATCGCGGCCAATACGCCGCAGGGCACGCCGTTCACCATCACCGGCGATCACCGTGTGCTCAACGGCGCCGATGTCGCTGCCTACCTGGCCGAGCTGAAGCAGGTGATCGAGGCACCGGAAGGCTGGATGGCCGGTACCGGCAGCGTGGCCGCGGCCACCCCTACCGTATCGCCCATCCCCGAGGGCAACTGGGACGTGCAGGTCGCCGTGATCGGCGGCGGCCCCGGCGGCGAGGACTGCGCGCGCGACCTGGTCGAGCACGGCATCAAGGTCGCCATGATCAACAACGCACCTTTCCCCGGCGGCGAGTGCCTGTGGCGCGGTTGCATCCCGTCGAAGGCCTGGCGCCACGCAGCCGACATCATCCGCGACCGCGCGCACGACGCCGCCAAGGGCGTGACCGGCACCGACAAGCCGAAGATGGTCTGGGAAACCTTGGAGGCCCACCGTAAGAACATCCTGCAGACCCGCGGCGAACTCGCATTGAAGACCGACAAGGGCGTGAAGATCGACGTGCGCGAGGGCTTCGCCTCCTTCGTCGACGGCCACACCCTGAAAATCGTCTCTGCCGACGGCAAGGAATCCACCCTCACCTTCGGCGCGGCGGTGATCGCCACCGGTGCCCCGCCCTTCGTGCCGCCCATCCCCGGCGCCCGCGAAGGCGTGACCAGCGGCGGCGTGCTGACCTCGGACACCATCTGGAATTTGCCCAAGCCGCCCAAGAAGCTGGGCATCATCGGCGGCGGCGTCATCGGCGTCGAGATGGCCCAGATCTGGCGCGACTTCGGTGCCGACATCCTGATGCTCGAGGCCAAGGACCGCATCCTGGCCGAGATCGAGGAAGAGATCGCCAAAAACCTGACCGGCCTGCTGAACGAGGAATTCAAGGTCGTCACTTCGGCCAAGATCGCCGAGATTTCCGGCAAGCCGGGCAAGATGGTGATCAAGTACAGCGACGCCGAAGGCAAGGCCGAGGAATACGCCTGCGACTATGTGCTGATGGCCACCGGCAAGCGGCCCGATACTTCCAAGCTGAATCTGGAGGCCGTAGGCGTGGCGCTGGACGGCGCGGCGATCAAGACCGACAACTCTTGCCGCACCAACGTGCCGCATATCTACGCGGTGGGCGACGTCATCGGCGGCTACATGCTGGCCCACACCGCCGCCACTCAGGGCCGCGTCGCCGCGCACAACCTGACCGGCCATGCGCTGCAATACAACCAGGACCTGGACTGCGGCGTCACCTTCTCGCGGCCCGAGGCCGGTTTCGTCGGCTTGAGCGTGGCACAGGCCAAGGCCAAGGGCATCGACGCGGTCGAGGCCAAGATGCCGATGAGCATC
>JAJZTV010000169.1 GCA_021847385.1 Pseudomonadota bacterium
GAAACGCCGGGCCAACACCATCTCGCGCAATACCCGCTTACGATCTTTCAGCTTCATCGAGCTAGACCTCTGGGTTGAAAAAAACGCGGTATGATCGCGGAAAGACCGCGTCCGGTCAAGGATTCGAGAGAGAATGGAATTGAACTCACTGGCTGAACTCATTGAAACGAAAAAGGATTTCTCAGGGCTAAAAAAAGGTGTCGCGGGCCATGTGCTGCATGTGCTGGCGAAAGGCGCCGCATTGCAGAATGCGCACGGCTGCGAGCGAATCGCGGCCGTGCTGAAGCGCAAGGGCATGAAGCCGGAGGCGCTACTCAAGTCGCCGCTGTCATGCGAATCGGAAGCGGGCGGGATCGAACGCTGGGTCATGGTCGATGCCAAGGCCGATAGCTTTCAGCGCCACGAGCTTCTGCGCAAAGCCCTGTCGCCCTTGTTGGAAGAGCATCCGGCCGAGATCCAAATCGCCGTGCATGGTACGGCGGCCGAGCGCATGGTCTTGGCCGAGGCCGCGGCCTATGTCGCTTGGCTCAACGGCGCCGAGCTGCCCAATTACAAGAGCAAGAAAAAGGCGAAACCGCTTAGCAAGATCCACCTGCACGGCTGCCAGAGCGCCGATGGCTTCGCCCATACCCGCGCGCTGGCCGAGGGTAATACGCTGAGCCGTCAACTGACCATGCTGCCGCCCAACGAATTGACGCCGCGCAGCTATCGGCAGCGTATCGCCAAGCTGGCCAAGGAAGCGGGTTGGGGTATCGAGGAGCTCGATGTCAAAAAACTGCGCAGGCTCAAGGCCGGGGCTTTTCTCGCGGTCGCGCGCGGCAGCGGCCACGAGGATGCCGCTATCGTGCATCTGAGCTACACGCCGAAGAAGGCCAAGGCCGGCTATGCCCTGGTCGGCAAGGGCATCTGCTTCGACACCGGCGGCCACAATCTGAAGCCGGCGCGCTATATGAACAATATGCACGACGACATGAACGGCTCGGCCGTGGCTTTGGGCATCCTGCTCGCGGCTACACGCTTGAAGCTGCCGGTGCGCATCGATTGCTGGCTGGCCATCGCGCAGAACCACTTGTCACCCGAGGCCTATACCCAGAACGAAATAGTGACTGCGCTGAACGGCACCACCATCGAGATCGTGCATACCGATGCCGAGGGCCGCATGGTCCTGGCCGATACCCTGACCCTGGCGGCGCGCGCCAAGCCGGCGGCTATCGTCGATTTCGCCACCTTGACCGGCAGCATGGCCGTGGCGTTGGGCGAACGCATGAGCGGGGTGCTGGCCAATCGCGATGAACTTGCCGCCAAAGCGGTGCAGGCGGGTAAGTCGTGTGGCGAACGGGTCGTAGCGTTCCCGCTACCCGAAGACTATGACGAGGCGCTGGATTCGACCGTGGCCGACGTCAAGCAATGCACGCTGGACGGCGAGGCCGATCACATCCTGGCCGCGCGTTTCTTGAACCGCTTCGTCGCCGACACGCCGTGGCTGCATGTCGATTTGTCGGCCAGCCGTTGTAAGGGCGGCCTCGGCGCGGCCGCCTCGGACATCACCGGTTTCGGAGTCGGCTTGGGACTCGAATTGTTGAGCGCCTGGTCGGCCTGATCAATCGGCGGCGGTATCCGACGGGTTCGGCATATAAAACCGATAGGTGTTGCGGTTTTCCGTCTTGGCCGTATACATGGCGCTGTCGGCGAGATTGACCAGTTCGTCGACCGTCTGTGCATCGCGCGGATAGAAGGCGATGCCGATGCTGGTGCCGATTTTCACCTCATGGCCTTCGAGCATGAAGGGCTTGCCGATCGACCGGATGATCTTGTCCGACACGAGGGCGGCATCGTTCGGGTCTTGAATGTTGGACAGGATGACGGTGAATTCATCCCCGGCCAGCCGGGCCACGGTATCGCTCTCGCGCACGCATTTGCCCAGGCGTTCGGCCACTTCCTGCAACAAGAGATCGCCAATGGCGTGGCCCAAGCTGTCGTTGACCAGTTTGAAGCGGTCGAGGTCGAGGAACAGCAGGGCCATTTGCTGCTTGTTGCGCTTGGCCTCGCGCATCGACTGCTCCAGCCGGTCATAGAACAGGTTGCGGTTTGGCAGTTGCGTCAGCGCGTCGTAATGCGCCATGTGGTGGATGCGGGCTGCCGTTGCCTTTTGGCTGGTGATGTCTTCGTGAATGGCGATGAAGTGGCTGACTTCGCCGCTACCGTCCAGAATCGGCGTGATCGTTTGACGCACCGTGTACTCGTAGCCACTCTTGTGTCGTTCGACCGTTTCGCTGCTCCAGGTCTTGCCGGCCAGGATGGTTTGCCACAAGGCTTGGTAGTATTCCACGCCCTGCTTGCCCGATTTCAAGATGCGCGGTGTTCGCCCCAGCAGCTCATCCGTGCTGTAACCGCAGAGCTTGGTGAAGGCCTCGTTGACCCATTCGATATGGCCCTTGCGGTCGCAGATCAGCACCGCATTGCTGGCTGTGGACAAGGCCGTGCCCAGCAGGCGCACTTCGTACTGCTCTTGGGCCATTTCCAAGGCCACGCTGATGCGGTTGATGATGCTTTCGATCATGCGCACGGTGGCGGGTTGGTCGAAGGCATTACGGTCCCGCGCGTACAGGCTGGCTACACCATAGATCTGGCCGCGCAAAATGATCGGCAGCGAGATCACGGCGCCCAGGCCATATTGCAGGGCCGCGGCCCGCCAGGGCTGGAAGGCGAAGCTGTCGGTTTTCACGACCTGCGTTTTGCCGGTGCGAATGGCCAAGCCGGACGGGCCTCGGCCGGTTGGCGACTCGTCCCAGCGCACGCCGATACGGTTGAAATCCTCGGTGTACTGGTTGTCCTGGCTTTGCCAGCTCAGGATGCGGATGCTGCCATCGGTCTTTTTTTCGCCGACCCAGGCCAGGCTGTAGTCGAAGGTCTGCACCAGGCGTTGGCAGACGATCTCGAGCAGCGTATTGAATTCGGTGGCGCTCAAGGCCATTTGGTCGATGTCTTGCAATAGGCTTTCGATCGCGTCGTGCCGGCGCTGTTCGCTCACATCCTCGGAATAGATGGCCAAGCTGAAGACTTGGCCGTTTTTATCGAGCACGGGGTAGACCGTGGTCTTGTATGTGGTCGGGCCATGCCGATCTTCGAAGGTGCGCGGCTGAACGGTGCGAATCACATCTTGGAAATAACTGCGGCACTTGGCGGCCTGCTCGGTGGACTTGAGTTCGTAGAGCCGGCTGCCGAGCAGGAGCTCGGGCAGCCTTTCGAAACGCTGGGCGCCGACATCGTTGATGGCCAAAATCTTGCCCTCGAGGTCGATCAGCAAGGCCGTTTCGGTCGTGGCGTCGAGCATGGCCTTGAATCGCGCATCGGACTCTTGCCGTTGCCGTTCGATCTGCGTCCGCTCGGTGACGTTGTTCAGATTCAGCAACAGGCTTTCTACCTGGCCTTCCGCATTCTTGATGGGGTAGAGCCCCCAATCCCAATAGCTGACGCCGCGCCCTGGATGGCCCGGATGCTCGAAGGGCTTGGCGTAGGCGTGATAGGCTTCGCCGGTCCGGGGCTACCGGACTGAAGATGGCCAGGTTCTCGGCGTTGGGGTAGAGGTCGAAGTGGTTCTTGCCGATAAGCTGCTCGGCTTGCAACTCGTCGAATTGGGCATAAGCCTGATTGACCCAAACGAAATTGAAATTGGCGTCCAAATAAGCCACGCCGGTTTCCAAGTTGGAAAAGATGCGCTCCAGCAAGGTATTGGATTTTCCCAGGGCGGCCTCGACCGCCAAGTGGGCGCTGATGTCGCGGAGGAATACGGCATAAAAGCGGCCGTAGCCATCCTCGGCCTGGCTAATGGACAACTCCAGCGGGAATTCGCTGCCGTCCTTGCGGGCGCCGGTAAGGATGTTGGCGGCGCCGGGGATATGGACGGTGGCCGTGTGCCGGACATACTGGCGCAGTTCGGCATATTTCGTATTGCGTTCGGATAGGGGCAGCAAGATGCGGCTGTCCTTGCCGACCAGCTCGGATTCGGCATAACCGAACATCGTTTGGGCATCGGTGTTGATCGAAGCGATGCGGCCGTCCTCATCCAAGATCACGATGCCGCCGGTGACCGCCTGGGTGATCGCCTTGAGCCGCAGCGATTCCCGCATCTGGTTCTTCAGCAGCGGTTTGATGACCCATAGCCAAAGCACGGGCAAGAAAATCGAGCCAAATAGGGTGAGATCGAGCGCAATATGCGCGGCGATGCCATACCCGCTATCGCTGGACGGAAGATGTGGGACGGTCGCGATCTCTACGGCTACGAGTGCGCAGAGCAGCAGGGCGGTGAGCGCGTATCTTGGGTGCCACGGTGTGACGGCTAGATGCCATTTCATAAGCGAATTTTAATGCTCGGCGCCGCACAAGCCTTTCCGCACGGTGCCCTAGGACAAATACGTAGACCGGCCGGCCGTTTGATGGGGTCATGGGTTAAAATCCATTCGTTCAATCGTTAGGTTCTGCCATGTCTGGAAACACCATCGGATCGTTGTTTTGCGTCACTTCCTTCGGCGAATCCCACGGCCCGGCCATCGGCTGCGTGGTCGACGGCTGCCCGCCCGGCCTGGCCATTACCGCCGAAGACATCCAGGTCGAACTGGACCTGCGCAAGCCCGGCACCTCGCGCCACGTCACCCAGCGGCGCGAATCGGATACGGTGGAAATCCTGTCCGGCGTGTTCGAGGGCAAGACCACCGGCACGCCCATCGCCCT
>JAJZTV010000170.1 GCA_021847385.1 Pseudomonadota bacterium
CCATCTGCTTGTCCACCGGATGCGACTCGCCGGTCAACGCCGCCTCGTCGCAACGTAAGGCAGCGGTTTCGATCAAGCGCAGATCGGCCGGCACCAGATCGCCCGCCTCCAGCACTACCGTATCGCCGGGCACCAGCTCGGCGGCATCGAGCGTGTGAGTGTGACCGTCGCGGCGCACGCGGGCCAAGGGCGCCGCCATCCGCTTCAGGGCCGACATCGCCCGCTCGGCACGATATTCCTGAACGAAACCGATCACCGCATTGAGCAGCACGATGACCAGGATCGCGCTGGCGTCGGTGAGCTCGCCGACCAGACCGGAAATCACCGCGGCCGCGATCAGCACCAAGATCATGAAATCGCCGAACTGGCCGAGCAGCATCGACAACGGGCCGCGGCGCTTGGCCTCGGGCAAGCGGTTCGGGCCCTGTTGCTGCATGCGTCGCGCCACTTCCGCCGCGCTCAAGCCCTGCACCGGATCGCACCGCAACTCCAGAACGGTCGCGTCGACATCCAGGCCATGCCAGGCCTTCGTTACCTCGGACGTGGTCGGGTCAGTGGCCATACAAGAAGCTGACGATGGCGAAATAGGTCAGCAGGGTCAGCACGTCTTGGATCACCGTCGCCAGCGGGCCGCTGCCGAAGGCGGGATCGCGCTTCAGCTTGGTCAGCAGCCAGGGCAGGATCAGGCCGATGCTGGTGGCCAGGCCGCCGGCCACGAACAGCGCGGTCGCGACGGCGAAGGCGAGTTGCAGGTCTTGAAAGGTGAGCCAGACCGCCGGGAAGGTGAGCCCGCCCAGGACCAGGCCGATGATCAGGCCGGTGCGCAACTCGCCGGCCAGCAGGCGGGCGATGCCGATATGCGACAGCGAAATGCCGCGCACCGCCACCGCCTCGGTCTGGGTACCGATGGCATCGGCCAGATAGACCAGGCCGGGCACGAAGAAGGCCAGGGCCAGTTTCTCGTTAAGCGCCGCCTCGAACCGGCTCATGACGAAGGTGGCCAGCATGCTGCCGGCCAGGCCGACGATCAGCCAGGGCAGGCGGTCGCGGGCCCGGCGCATCGGCGGGGTGTCCAGCGCCCGGCGCGCCATCGAGGTCTCCCGCGTGATGCCGGCCAGGCGATGGATGTCCTCGATATGCTCGTGGCGCAGGATGTGCAGCAGGGCCTTGGCCGGCACCACACCGAGCAGGCGGCGGCCGTTGTCGACCACGGGCACGCTGTTCAGGCTGAAATGCAGCGCGATGGAAGCGACCTTTTCCTGGTCCTCGCTGGCCAGCACCGCCGGGCTGGTGCGCATGGCCTCGCGCATCGCCGTTTCAGGCGGCAGCCGAAACAGGTCGACGAAGCTCAGCACGCCAAGCAGTTTGTCGTTTTCATCCACGACACAAACGATCTCGGTGTCGTCCAACTCCCGGCCGGCCAATGCTTGGCGTACCGCCGCGATGCTGTCGGTCGGCGCGGCGCGCTGGACCGCCGCGGTCAGGTGTTGCGCGGCATCTTCCCGATGGTGTTTAGTCTGCGCCACCGGCCGCCTCTAATCGTTCCAGCAAGGTGCGCACCGGGCTCGGCAATGCCGCTTCGCGCGCATCGGCCAAGGGCAACCATAAACGTCCCGGCTCATTCAAGCCGGCGGGACACCGGGCGACCGATAACGGTTGCGGCTGAATGTGCAGCCGAAAATGGCTGAAGGTATGGGTCAGCTTCGGCAGCGGCGGCAAAGCCGTGGCTTCGCAACCCAATCGGGCTGCGCAATGACCCGGATCGGCATCGACCGGGCACTCGGGCAGGCTCCATAGCCCGCCCCATATCCCGCTGGGCGGCCGCTTTTCCAGCAAAATCTCGCCGGCATGCAACAGCATGAGCATGGTCGTGTGTCTTTCGGGCAAGGCCTTGCGTGGTCGCGCCGCCGGCAACTCGGACTGCCGGCCCTGGCGCTTGGCCACGCAATCGTCGGCAAACGGGCACCGCACACAATTCGGCTTGCTGCGCCGGCACAGGGTTGCGCCCAAATCCATCAGGCCTTGGGTATAAGCCGCTATGTCGCCATCGGGCAGCAATGCCTCGGCCAGCGCCCAAAGCCGGTTTTCCACGGCCTTTTCACCCGGCCACCCGTCGACCCCGAAGCTACGGCAGAGCACGCGTTTGACGTTGCCATCGAGGATGGCGCGCCGCTCGCCATAAGCAAAGGCAGCGATCGCCGCCGCGGTGGAACGGCCGATACCCGGCAGGCTTTGGATCGCGTCGAACGCGCGCGGGAAGATGCCGCCGAAGTCGCGCATCACGATGCCGGCCGCCTGATGCAGATTGCGCGCCCGGCTGTAGTAGCCAAGACCGCTCCACAGGGCCAAGACCTCGTCCTCGCTGGCTGCGGCCAGGGCCGCCACGTCGGGTAGACGCGCCATGAACCGCCGATAGAAAGGGATCGCGGTTTCCACCTGGGTCTGCTGCAACATGATCTCCGAGACCCAGATCGCATAAGGGTCGCGACTGGCCTGCCAAGGCAGGTCATGCCGGCCATGCCGGCGCTGCCAAGCTATCAGTTGGGGGGCGAAGCGTTCGTTCATCGGGGCAGTGTGCCACAATCGCGCAATGCCTGAAAAAACCCTGACCACCCGGAATCACGACCGCGACAGCGCCGGTATGACCTATGTCTATCCGGTCGTTTCACGCCGGGCCGGCGGCGTTTCGGTCGGGATCAACCTCAACCCGAACAATGCCTGCAATTGGCGCTGCATCTATTGCCAAGTGCCCGATCTCACCCGCGGCGGACCGCCACCGGCCGACCTCGCCCTGCTCGAGGCCGAACTGCGCCATATGCTCGCCGCTATCGTTCAGGGCGACTTCATGGCCTGCCAAGTCCCGGAAGGCATGCGCCGGCTGAACGACATCGCCCTGTCCGGCAACGGCGAGCCGACCAGCGCGGAGGAATTCGCCGAGGTCATCACGCTGATCGGTCGAGTATTGGCCGAGTTCAAGCTGCTCGGCCAAATCAAATTGGTGCTGATCACCAATGGCAGCCTCGTGCATAAGGCTTATGTCCAGGAGGGCCTGCAGCGCATGCGCCTGCTCAATGGCGAGGTCTGGTTCAAGCTCGACCGCGCCACCCGGGCAGGCATCCGCCAGATCAACAATGCCGAATTGGAACCGGAGCGGGTCTACAGCAACCTCAAGATCGCCGCCCAGCTTTGCCCGACCTGGCTACAGACCTGCCTGTTCGCCCTGGATGGCGCAGCGCCGAGCCAAGCCGAACTCGACGCTTACTTGAACTTGCTGGTACGGGCTGGGGCGGAAGACCTCCCGCTCCGGGGCGTGCTGCTTTATGGCCTGGCCCGGCCGTCGCTGCAACCCGAAGCGCCACGGCTTTCGATCTTGCCCGAGGCTTGGCTGACCGATTTTGCCCGACAAATCCGGGACCGAAGCGGCCTCCCGGTCAAGCTAAGTCCTTAATAAACCCGCGCTTTTCGATAGCCGGCGTTTCTGTTAACCTCTTGCCCAACGTCGGCCTGGGTTCCCCTCACAAACCGGCCTCGACAAACCGCTCAAGCTTAGGACAGCACCCGCCCATGTTTCAAAAAAAGCGCCTGATCCTGTTTCTGGCCTCGATTCCGATGTTCGGCGTGGTGGCCGCATTCGGTCTAGCCCCGGATACCGTCACGGAACAAATCGAACAGCAGGCCTTAAGCCAGGCCATCGCGCTGCCGACCCCGACCTTGACCGACAGCGGTACCTTCGACTTCTGGCGTGAAGAGCGCATCGGCTCCGCCGAAACCCTGTCCCATTTGTTGCAGCGGCTCGGCGTCGCCCAGGAAGAAATCCCGGCTGCGGTGAACGCCGGCCACGAAGCCAAGGCCCTGGGCCATTTGCTTGCAGGCCGCACCGCCCTGGCTCGAGTCACCTCGAACGGCCGGCTGATGTTGTTGCGTTATCTGCCGACCGAGGACCGCATGGTTACGCTGGAGCGGGTCAAAGGCGGCTTCAAGGCGCAGGAATTGGCCATCAAGCCCGATATCCGCTATGTCACCCGCGCCGGGACCATCCAGGGCTCCTTATTCGGTGCGACGGACGCGGCCAATGTGCCGGATAGCATCGCTTCGCAAATGGCCGAGATCTTCTCCAGCGATATCGACTTCCACCGCGACCTGCGTCAAGGCGACCATTTCTCGGTCGTCTATGAAAGCTATTTCTATCAAGGCAGCCCGATCAAGACCGGGCGCCTGCTCGCCGCCGAATTCGTCAATGACGGCCAGGTCTACCGTGCCCTGTATTTCCGCGACCCCAAAGGCCGGGACGGCTATTACACGCCGAGCGGCCAGAACATGCGGCGCGCCTTCTTGAAGTCGCCCATGCCCTTTACCCGGATTTCTTCCGGCTTCTCCAGCGCCCGCTTCCACCCGATCCTCAAGGAGTGGCGCGCGCATAAGGGCATCGACTATGCCGCACCCACCGGCACGCCGGTACGCGCGATCGCCGACGCCGTGGTCAGTTTCGCCGGCCGCCAAGGCGGTTACGGCAACCTGCTGGTGCTCAACCACCAAGGTCCATACAGCACGGCCTATGGTCATCTCTCGCGCTTCGCCAAAGGCATCAAGCGCGGCTCGCACGTCAGCCAGGGTGAGGTCATCGCCTACGTTGGCAGCACCGGCTTGGCGACCGGACCGCATCTGCATTATGAATTCCGCGTCAACGGCGAACAGAAAAACCCGTTGGCCTTGAAAGAT
>JAJZTV010000171.1 GCA_021847385.1 Pseudomonadota bacterium
AACAGGCCGTAGGTGTAGGCGTCGTCGCTTTGTGCGTCGGGGATTTTGCCGACCTTCTGCACCAGCCAGGCGGAGAGCTGCGCGGTGCGGTCGGAGGCATCCCAGAACCGTTCCATGTTCTGCCCGCCCGGCAGGACATGACGCAGAATCAGGCCGGCAATGGTGCGGCCGGCGACGTTCAGGCCCAAGATGACCAGGGCGTCGCGCACGGTGCGGGCCTTGTGGCGGTAACCGTAGAACGGCGAATTGGCGGTCTTCAAAAAACTGGCGGCAAGCCCGACGTCGCGGCTGATCAGGTTGGCGACCCGGTTGAAATCGGGGTCGTCGCTACGCATTTCCCGGCTGATCTCTTCCAGGATGGCGGGGCGAGGCGGAATGCCGATCTCCTTGAGCGTGGCCTCGAGCTGGCTGTCGAGTTTATTCGCGTCGTCGGCCGATGTGGCTTGGGCAGATGAATTCATTGTGCGGCACCTCTTTGTGCTAGCCAATCGTCCAGGCTGTTTTCGGCCATGGGTCTGGCCAGGTAATAGCCTTGGATGGCAGTGGCTCCCATCTCTTCGAGTATTTGGTATTGTTCGGCGGTCTCCACGCCTTCGGCCACCACGGTCATGTCTAGATCCAAGGCGAGATGGACGATGGCGCGGGCGATGGCGAACGAACGTGAGTTATGCGGCAGGTCGACAATGAAGGCGCGGTCGAGCTTCAGTTTTTTCGCCGGCAGATCCTTCAGACTCGCCAGACAAGAATAGCCAGTGCCGAAGTCGTCGATCGCCAATGGAAAACCGGCATCGAGCGCCGCATGGATATTGCGTTGGACAATGTCGGAATTGTCCATGAACAAGGACTCGGTGATCTCCAGTTCCAGCAATTCCGGTGGGCAGTTCGAGCAAGCCAGGGCGGCATAGAGCGCTTGGGTGAACTTGGGCGCAGTCAATTGCGCGCGCGAGACGTTGACCGCGAGTTTGACGCGTCGCCCGGTTTCCAACATGTGGGCGACGAAGCGCGCTCCAGTCAGCAAGGTCCATTCGCCCAGGCGTACGATCAGGCCGGTCTTTTCTGCGACCGGAATGAAGCGGCCAGGCGGAATCATGGTGCCTTCGCAATTGCAGCGCATCAAGGCCTCGATTGCTTCGAGGCTGTTGTCCGCCACTCGCAGGATGGGCTGGTAATTCAGGGTGAGGCCGCCGTTTTCCAGGGCAACGTGCAAGGCCTCTTCGACCTCCAGTTCTTCGCGGGCGAGCAGCTTGCCCAGGCGGCCCGGCTGCAGGTCTTCGCCGGCGAAGCGGAATTGGGCGCCGCCATAACGCTTGGCCTCAAGTTGGGTGGTGTCGGCCCGCTCCAGCAGTTCGCGCGCGTTTTCCTGTGCCAGGGACAGGGCGATGCCGATGCTGACCGAGGGGTACAGCCGCATATTGCCCACATCCAAGGAATGGGACATGGTTGCCAGCAGGTCGCGTGCGATGTGTTCGGCCGTGGCCCGGTCGCAGTTATCCACGACGAGCACGAACTCATCGCCCCCCATGCGGGCCAAGCGGCCCTGGTTGCCGCTGGCCAGCGCCAGCCGATTGGCCAACTCGGCGAGCACGCTGTCGCCAGCCAGGTGGCCCAAGGAGTCGTTGATTTGTTTGAAGCGGTCGATATTGAGCCAGAACACGGCGACCGGGTGCTTGGGGTCGCGCACATGCCGCATGAGTTCCTCGACTGCGCGCACGCAACCCTCGCGGTCCAGCAGGCCGGTCAGCGAATCGAGCGACGGCGTGACAGGAGCGAATGCCGGGTCAGGCAGCTTGGGCTGGGCGGAATCGAGCGGCAAGGTCCGGATGTCAGTCATGTAGATAAAGTTATCTAAATACGAAATCTAGCCGATCTTGTGAAGCCTGCTATGCAACAAATCGCTGTTTGCTGCAAAAAAATGTGCATATGCACCACAAACCGTGCAAATAGAGGGGATTTTCGGGGGCGTGGCAGCCCCTTAGGCCGGGCGCCGTTGCCGGAGGTATTGTAAAAGGCCGGGTGACAGGGAGAGCAGCACGATCAGCAGAATGACCGCGGTCAGGTTGGCCTTGATCCAAGCCAGGTTGCCGAACAGGAAGCCGGCCGGCACCAGTAAGCCGACCCAAAGCACCGCGCCGAGCAGGCTGAAGCCGATGAAGCGAGGATAGCTCAGGCGACCGATGCCGCAGGCGAAGGGCATGAAGGTGCGCACCAGCGGGACGAAGCGGGCGATCACGATGGCCTTCAGGCCGTGCCGCTCCATGAAGGAGTGGGTGCGCTCCAGGTTTTCCCGTTTCAGCCAACGATTGGATTCGTGCCGGAAGATGCGGGGGCCGAGCAGGCGGCCGACCCAAAAGTTCACGTTGTCGCCGCAGAGCGCGGCAGCGATCAGGGTGGCCATCAACCAAGGCAGGTCCATGCCGCCGGCCGCAGCCACGGCGCCGGCCACGAACAACAGGGTATCGCCGGGCAGGAAAGGGGTGACCACCAGCCCGGTCTCCATGAACACGATCGCAAACAGCAGGGCATAGACCCAGGCGCCATACTCGGCGACGAAGGCCGCCAGATGCGCGTCCAGGTGCAGGACGAGATCGAGCAGTTGCGGCAGGAGGTCCATGTCGCGGCGGGGTACTTAGACCACGGCGCCGTCGGTGCCGGCTTCGGCCTTGCTCGGTTTGACGAAGTCGTCGCGCGATACGCCGAGCCAGAGCACGATCGGGCTGGCCACCAGCACCGAGGAATAGATGCCGAACAGGATGCCGATGGTCAGCGCCAGCGCGAAATAGTGCAGCGCCTCGCCGCCGAAGAACAGCATGGACAGTACCATGGTCTGGGTCATCGCGTGGGTGATCACTGTACGCGACATGGTGGTGGTGATCGCGTTGTCGATAATCTCGGCCACGTTGGCCTTGCGCATCTTGCGCAGGTTTTCCCGGATCCGGTCGAACACCACCACCGATTCGTTCACCGAATAGCCCAGGATCGCCAGCACGCCGGCCAGCACGGTCAGCGAGAACTCCCATTGGAAGAAGGCGAAGCAGCCGAGGATGATGACCACGTCGTGCATATTGGCGATGATCGCGGCCAGCGCGAACTTCCATTGGAAGCGCAGCGCCAGGTAGACCATGATGCCGAGGCAGACCACCAGCAAGGCGAGCGAGCCGTTTTCATAGAGCTCCTTGCCGACCTGCGGGCCGATGAAGTCCACCCGTTTGAGTTCTACCTGGGCATTCTCGGCGCGTAGCGCGGCCATGATGTGTTCGCTGGCCTGCGAGCCGGTCAGTCCGGTCTTGTTGGGTAGGCGGATCAGCACGTCGCTGGCCGAGCCGAAGTTCTGTACCGTGATTTCAGTCAGTCCGGTCTGCTCGAGGGCGTGGCGGATGTGGTCGATCTGCGCCGGTTGCTTGTACGTCACCTCGAGCACGGTACCGCCGGTGAAGTCGACGCCGAAATTCAGGCCCTTCACCGCCAAGGCCCAAATGGCCAGCGCGAAGGTCAGCAGCGAGATCGTTGTGGTCACCCGTCCATAGCGCATGAACGGGATGTCGCGTTTGAGCTTGAAGAACTCGATCATGGCGTAGCCCTTAGATGATGAGCTTGGTGAGGCGTGCTTGGCGGCCATAGGTCAGGTTGACCAGGACGCGCGAAACGGTCACCGCGCTGAAGATGGAGGTCAGGATGCCGAGGCAGAGCACCACCGCGAAGCCGCGCACCGGGCCGGACCCCAGCCAGAACAGCGCGATACCGGCGATGAAGGTGGTGATGTTGGAATCCAGGATGGTGCCGAAGGCGCGCTCGTAACCGGCGGAGATCGCGGCTTGCGGCGAGTTGCCGCCGCGCAGTTCCTCGCGGATGCGCTCATTGATCAGGACGTTGGCGTCGATGGCCATACCCAGGGTCAGCGCGATGGCCGCCATGCCGGGCAGGGTGAGTGTGGCTTGCAGCAGCGACAGGATGGCTACCAGCAGCAGGCCGTTGGCGGCCAGGGCGGTGACCGAGAATAGGCCGAAGACGCGGTAGTAGAAGATCATGAACAGGGCCACTGCGACAAAGCCCCAGATATTCGAGTGGAAGCCCTTGGCGATGTTGTCGGCCCCCATCGACGGGCCGACCGTGCGTTCCTCGACGATCTCCATCGGTGCCGCCAGGGCGCCGGCGCGCAGCAGCAGCGCGACGTCCGAGGCCTCCTGCGGCGAATCCATGCCGGTGATCTGCACCCGGCCGCCGCCGATCTCCTCGCGGATCACCGGCGCGGTGATCACCTCGGCCTTGCCCTTCTCGATCAGCAGGATGGCCATGCGCTTGCCCACGTTCTCGCGGGTGACGTTCTTGAAGATGCGGGCGCCGCGGCCGTCCAGGTTGACGTGCACCGCGGCCTGGCTGGTCTGGTTGTCGAAGCCGGGCTGGGCATCGGTGATGTATTCGCCGGTCAGCACCACGTTCTTCTTCACCAGCACCGGCACGCCGTTGCGCTCGTAATAGAGCTCGTCGCCGAACGGCAGTTGGCCGGTCGTGGCGGCCTGCACGCGGGCCGGGTCTTGCATGACCTCGTCGTCGACCAGGCGAATTTCCAGGGTCGCGGTGCGGCCGAGGATCTCCTTGGCCTTGGCCGTGTCCTGCACGCCGGGCAGTTGCACCACGACGCGATCGACCCCCTGTTGCTGGATCACCGGTTCGGCCACGCCCAGTTCGTTGACCCGGTTGCGCAGGGTGGTCAGGTTC
>JAJZTV010000172.1 GCA_021847385.1 Pseudomonadota bacterium
CGCTCGACACCGCGCTCAAGAGCGGCCAGCGGGTGGAGATCCTGACGGTCAAGGAAGGCGGCCCCAGCCGCGACTGGCTCAACCCGGCGGTCGGCTTCCTGAAGACCTCGCGCGCCCAGGCCAAGGTCCGCCAATGGTTCCGCCAGCAGGACATCGATACCCATATCCAGGAAGGCCGCGATCTGTTGGAGCGCGAGATCCATCGCTTGGGCCTGCACAACGTCAACCTGGAAAAACTCGCCGCGCGGCTGAAGTTCGCCAAATTGGATGACCTGTTCGCCGCGCTCGGCCGTGGCGATCTCGGCAGCGGCGGCCTGGCCAAGGCCTTGCAGGACGAGTTCCAACCGGCCCCGCCGAAACCCTTGCTCGGTCGGCGCAAGAGCAAGACCTCGCCGTCCGGCGTATTGATCGAAGGCGAGGCCGGCATGCTGACCGCCCTGGCCGGTTGCTGCAAACCGGCGCCGCCCGAACCCATCGTCGGCTACACCACGCAGGGCCGCGGCGTCACCATCCACCGGGCCGACTGCAAGGTCGTCGCCCGCCTGCCCGAGTCGCGCCAGTCCAGGCTTCTGCAGGCCGCCTGGGGCCAAGCCGGCGATCAGGTGTTCGCGGTCGACATCGAGATTTTGGCCCACGACCGCGCCGGCTTGCTCAAGGACATCACCGAAATCTTCGTCCAGGAAAAACTCAACGTGGTACGGGTCAACACCCTGTCGCACGACGGCGAGGCACGCATGGAATTCACCGCCGAAGTGCGCGACATCGGCCAGCTCTCGCGCTGCCTGGGCCGGCTCGCCCACATCAGGGGCGTGTTCCAGGCCCGCCGCAAGTAGCGCTCACCCGGCCGACACGTGCGGCTGGCCGGCCTTATTCGATCGTAACCCGCGCACCAATAAGAGCGAACAATTCACCGTTGATACATGCGCTGCCTAGTCCAGAGCCGGCGCAAATAAATCACGACTGCCGTCGCTCCAGCCACCAGGCGGCCACGTCCAGATCGTGCGGAAAGGTCACTTTCAAATTGCTGGCATCGCTTTCCACCAACCGAGGCGACAGGCCCAGGCGTTCCACCGCCGAGGCCTCGTCGGTCACCTCGCTGCCAGCCCGGCGCAGGGCCTCGCGCAACAAGCCATAGCGGAACATCTGCGGCGTTTGCGCGCCCCACAACCCCGCGCGCGATACGGTTTCGTGGATGCGCCGGCCTTGCCCCTCGCGCTTCAGGGTATCGGCGACCGGCGCCGCCAGAATGCCGCCGACCGCATCCTCGGCCAACTCGGCCAAGAGCCTGTCCAATAGGCCCTGCGATAAGCAGGGGCGGGCTGCATCGTGCACCAGCATCCAATCTTGCTCGGCCACTTCGCCGGCAATCGCTGCCAAGCCGTTCAGCACGCTCTCGGCCCGCGTCTCCCCGCCGCAGCGCAGCACGGTCAATTTGCCGAAGCCGCTCCAGTCATGCGTGTCCCACTGCGTATCGGTGGCGGATAACACGACGTAGATGCGGCGGATCGCGGCATGGCGTTCGAAGGCATGAATCGCATGCCAAATCATGGGCCTACCGTCGATAACCAGATATTGCTTCGGGCCATTCGCGCCCATGCGGGCGCCGACCCCGGCGGCGGGGAGCAAGGCGAAATTGAGTGACATCTTCGGTAGTGGTTGTCGCTAAAGTGCGCTAAGTTTAAGTCATGAATTTCGTCCTGCTCGCAGGTGGGAGAAAAAAATGCAATTGGTTCGACACGCCGCAGTCGCCGGCACCTTTTATCCGAGCGATGCCGCCGAACTGGCGCACGACGTCAAGCGCCTGCTCAGCGAGGCACCTCCCAGCACCCTGCGGCCCAAGGTGCTCATCGCACCGCATGCCGGCTATATCTATTCCGGCCCGATTGCCGCCTCCGCCTATGCCGCCCTCGTTTCCCAGCATGCGTTGATCCGGCGCGTCGTGCTCTTGGGACCGGTCCATCGGGTCTGGGTACAAAGCCTCGCCCTGCCGGGGGCGGACAATTTCGAAACCCCGCTCGGCCCGATTCCGCTCGACCGTGAGGCCATGCAGGCCATCCTCAACCTGCCCCAGGTCGAGATCAACCCCGCGGCCCATGCCTTGGAGCACTCGCTGGAAGTCCACCTCCCCTTCCTGCAGACCGTACTCGACAACTTCTCGCTCGTGCCGCTCGCCGTCGGCAGCGCCAGTGCGGCGGAGGTGGCCGAGGTGCTGGATAAGCTGTGGGGTGGCGAGGAGACTTTGATTGTGATCAGTTCCGATCTGTCTCATTTCCTACCCTACTCGACCGCACAAGATATCGACCGGGAAACCGTTCAGCACATCCTTGAGTTCGATACCAACCTGGTCGGCGAGCAGGCCTGCGGCGCCCATGCCTTGAACGGCCTACTGCTCGCGGCGCGGCGCCGTGGCCTGACCGCAAAACTGCTCGATCTGCGCAACTCCGGCGACACCGCCGGCGACAAGCACCAAGTCGTCGGCTACGCTGCCATCGCGATGGCGGAGCCTGCACATGCCGACTAAGGACAAGGCCCGTGGCGAGACGCTGCTGCGCTTGGCGCGTGCCGCGATCGCGCAGCGGCTAGGCCAAAGCGCAACCGAGCCGATCGAGGCCGCTTGGCTGGATCAACCCGGCGCCGTCTTCGTCACCCTGACCCAACATGGCAAATTGCGCGGCTGCATCGGCTCATTGGAGGCACGCCGCACCTTGGGCGAAGACGTCGAAGTCAATGCCCGTGCCGCCGCCTTCGACGACCCGCGCTTTCCGCCGTTGTCAGCAGCCGAATTGGCCGATACCCGCGTCGAGGTTTCCATCCTCTCCGCAGCCGAACCAATCCGGTTCACCGACCGGGCGGACGCCTTGCGCCAACTCCGGCCCGGCATCGACGGCATCATTCTCGAATACGGCCCACACCGCGCCACTTTTTTGCCGCAGGTTTGGGAACAACTGCCGGAGCCCGAGCAGTTTCTTGCCCATCTCATGATCAAGGCCGGCCTGCCCGCTTATTATTGGAGCGAAGGCATCCGGCTCTATCGTTACACCGTGGAAAAATTCAAGGAGGCAGAGACATGAGCGTTCCGGAGAGCGACTATTTAGGGCGCTGGTGGCATGCGTTGGACGATGGCCGCATCCAATGCGACCTCTGCCCACGCGACTGCAAGCTACACGAAGGCCAGCGCGGCGCCTGTTTCGTCCGCCGCATGGAAGGCGGAAAGATGATCTTGACCACCTACGGCCGCAGTTCGGGTTTCTGCGTCGACCCGATCGAGAAGAAGCCGCTCAACCATTTTTACCCCGGTACTTCGGTCTTCTCGTTCGGCACCGCCGGCTGCAACCTGGCCTGCAAGTTCTGCCAGAACTGGGACATCTCCAAATCCAAGGATTTCGATCGGCTGGCCGATGCCGCCGGCCCGGACGAGATCGCGGCCACGGCCAAGCGCATGCACTGCAAGAGCGTGGCCTACACCTACAACGACCCGGTGCCCTTCGCCGAGTATGCCATGGACACCGCCGATGCCTGCCACAAGCTGGACATCAAAAGTGTGGCGGTCACCGCCGGCTTCATCCACGACGTGCCGCGGCGCGAGTTCTACGCCAAGATGGACGCCGCCAACGTCGACCTCAAGGGCTTTACCGACGACTTCTATGTGAATTATTGCGGCGGCCATCTGCAGCCGATTCTCGATACCCTGGTTTATTTGAAACGCGAGACCCAGGTCTGGTTCGAGATCACCACGCTGCTGATCCCGACCCTGAACGACTCCGATGCCGAGATCAAGCGCTTGAGTGACTGGGTATTGAAGGAACTGGGGCCGGACGTGCCGCTGCACTTCACCGCCTTCCACCCCGACTACAAGCTGATGCACCTACCGCCGACGCCGAGCGAAACCCTGAGCCGTGCCCGCCAAACCGCTATGCAGACCGGCCTGCATTACGTTTACACCGGCAACGTGCACGACCGTGAGGGCGGCACCACCTTCTGCCCATCCTGCAAGGCGCCGCTGATCGTACGCGACTGGTACGAGATTCCCGAATACCACCTGACCGATGACGGCCATTGCCCGAAGTGCGGCACAGCCATCGCCGGCCGTTTCCAGAAATTCGCGCCGCCCTTCGGCGCCCATCGCATCCCGGTCGCCATGCATCGGGCGTAAGGCTTACAAGGTGGCAGCCGCAGCTCGCCGTTAGTGTGCCTGGCCCCAGGCCTGCTTCGGCAAGGCCATCGTGAAAATGCTGCCCTGGCCAAACCGGCTTTCGACACTGACGTCGCCCCCATGCGCCCGCGCGATAGCGCGGACCAGGCTTAAGCCCAATCCGCTACCGGCCAAATGGCGGCTGCGGTCGCCGCGGTAAAAACGCTCGAAGATATGCGGCAAATCGACCGGCGCGATGCCCTGACCGGTGTCTTGTACCGCCCAGGCAATGCGATTTGCGTCCTCGGTCAGCGACACCTTTACCTCGCCGCCACTCGGCGTGTACTTCAAGGCATTGTCGAGCAAATTCGCCAAAGCCCGCTGCAATTTGCGCCGGTCGCCTTGAATCGCGGCCACCGATGGAATGTCCGCGCTGAGATGTATGCCTTTGTCGAGCGCGACATCTTGGAATAGATCGAACACGTCGCGCGCCAGCCGTGCCGGCTCGACCACCTCCAACCTAAGTCCTTGCATGCCCACCTCGGTCTCC
>JAJZTV010000005.1 GCA_021847385.1 Pseudomonadota bacterium
ACCGGCCTGTCCAGCAACAACCGCTCCACGGCGATGGACTTGGCCAAACTCGTGGATGTGGCCTCGCGCCATTATCCGCTCATCCATGAAATCACCCGTACCGGCAGTTATGACGTCGAAGTGGCCGGCCGCAAGCATATGCGGCAGATTGCGTACATGAACACCAATGCCCTGACCCGCAACAAGGATTGGGACATCGGTATCTCCAAGACCGGCTATATCAGCGAGGCTGGCCATTGCCTGGTGATGCAGACCCGCATCGCCGGCCAGAAGATGGTGATCGTGCTGCTCGATTCCTGGGGCAAGTGGTCGCGCATCGGCGATGCCCAGCGGATCAAGCGCTGGATCGAGAACGGCGGGGCCGAGCGCGTGGCTAGCCGCGCCGGCAGGACGACTTGATCGGAGATTCATCGGCAAAACGGGCGGCTTGACCGCCCGTTTGCTTTTCTGCCGGCGATTTCGGGCGCTTTGTCGGATGGCGCCGCCCGATGTTTCCCGGTATCCTTGGCGGCCCTTGTTGGCGTCTTTCAACCCTTTTCAATTCAGCAACTTGGCATGGATTCCCCACCGGTTTTGTCGGCACATGACCTCGCGTGCGCTCGTGGCGACCGCAGCCTGTTCGTCGGTATGCACTTCGCGTTGGCGGCCGGCGAGTTGTTGATGGTGCAAGGCGGCAATGGCCAGGGCAAAACCAGCCTGCTGCGCTTGCTCACCGGCTTGTCCAGTCCGGCGGCGGGTGAAGTGCAGTGGCGCGGCCGGGCGATCGGCCAAACCCGCGAGACCTTTCATCGCGACATGGCCTATCTCGGCCACGCCAACGGCATCAAGGAAGACCTGACCCCGGTGGAGAATCTGCGCTTTCAGGCAGGACTGTCCGGTCATGCCTTCGATGAGCCCTTGGCCGAGTCGACCCTGCGCAAATTGGGGCTGGCCCGCTGCCTCGATCTACCGGCGCGGGTGTTGTCCTTCGGACAGCGGCGCCGGGTGGCCCTGGCGGGCCTGCTCACGGCCGGTGCCCTGCTTTGGATTCTCGACGAGCCGTTGACCGGCTTGGATGTGCACGGGGTGGCCTTGGTCGAATCGATCCTGCGCGACCACTTGAATCGGGGCGGCCTGGTGGTGATGACCACGCACCAAGCGTTGACCCTCGACGGCGTGGCCGTGCGCACCTTGCAGGTCGGCCGGCAAGAGGACGCCTGAGATGCTGGGCTTCCTGCTGACAGTAATCCGCCGCGATCTGCTACTGGCCGCGCGCCGGCGCGGCGATTGGCTGACCGCGCAGTTCTTCTTCGTCATGGTGGTCAGCCTGTTTCCGCTCGGCATCGGGCCGGAACCGGAGTTGCTGAAACGCATCGCGCCCGGCGTGGTCTGGGTCGCCGCCACCCTGGCCTCGTTGCTGTCGTTGCCGCGGTTGTTCGCCGACGACCACCGCGACGGCAGCCTGGAACAGATGCTGCTGTCGCCCGAGCCCGCGGTGTTGTTGGCCTTAGGTAAGGCGGTTGCCCACTGGCTGATCTATGGCATCCCGCTCCTGATCGTGGCGCCTGTGCTCGGCATCCAGTTCGCGTTGCCGGCCGAGGCGATCGGTGTGCTGGTGCTGTCGCTGGCGCTCGGCACGCCGATCTTGTCGCTGCTCGGCGCGGTCGGCGCGGCCTTGACCCTGGGCCTGCGCGGTGGCGGCGTGTTGTTGACCTTGTTGATCCTGCCGCTCTATGTGCCGGCCCTGATCTTCGGTGCCGGCGCGGTCGATGCGATGTTGGCGGGAACTGGAGCCGAGGCGAACCTGTCTTTGCTGGGGGCGTTTTTCGTGCTGTCTTTGATCGTGGCGCCGTGGATATCCGCGGCAGCGCTAAGGGTTTCGATGGAATGAGCATCAACTGGTACAAGTATTCGGCGCCGGCCACCTTCTATGGCCTGGCCGGTCGGCTCGTCCCCTGGTTCGGCGGGGCCGCGGCGAGTCTTACCGTCATCGGCCTCTATCTGAGTTTCTTCGTCGCGCCGACCGATTTCCAGCAGGGTGAGGCCTACCGGGTGATCTTCATCCACGTGCCGGCGGCCTGGATGTCCATGTTCATCTATCTGGTCATGGCCGCTTGGGCCGCCGTCGGCCTGGCCTTCAACACCCGGCTGTCGTTCATGATGGCCCGCGCCCTGGCGCCGACCGGCGCGATGTTCACCTTCGTCGCGCTGTGGACCGGCGCCTTTTGGGGCAAGCCGATGTGGGGCGCCTGGTGGGTGTGGGACGCCCGGTTGACCTCCGAGCTGATCCTGCTCTTCCTCTATGTCGGCATCATGGCCCTGTGGGCGGCGATCGACGACCCGCGCCGCGGTGACAAGGCCGGCGCCCTGTTGGCGCTGATCGGCGCGATCAACGTGCCGATCATTTATTTCTCGGTGAAGTGGTGGAACACGCTGCACCAGGGGTCGTCGATCAAGCCGAGCGGCACCAGCATGGACGAGGTGATGTTGGCCGGCATGGTGGTCATGGCCATCGCCGCCTGGTTCTACACCATCGCCGTGGTCTTCGTCCGGGTGCGCCGCATCATCCTCGAGCGCGAACGCCACACCGAGTGGGTCAAGCACGTGTTGGAGGGGGCATGATGGAGTGGGGCAGCTGGAGTGCTTTCTGGGCCATGGGCGGTTACGGCCTTTACGTCTGGGGTTCGTTCGCGATGACCGCGCTGGCGATCGCGGTCGAAGTGGTGCAATTGCGCCAGGCCGGACGGCAGACGCTGCAACAACTCAAGCGACTGAATAAATGGGAATCTGAATGAAATCGCGTCACAAGAAACTGCTCGCCATCGGCTTGGCCGTCGCCGGCCTCGCCATCGTCGCCGCCCTGGTGCTCAACGCCTTCCAGTCCAACCTGGTGTTCTTCTTCTCGCCCTCGCAGGTGGCGGCAGGCGAGGCGCCGAGCGGCCGCGCCTTCCGTATCGGTGGCCTGGTCGAGGCGGGCAGTTTGAGGCGCGAGGCCGACGGCCTGACCGTGCACTTCGTGGTGACCGATACGGCCAAGACCATTCCGGTGACCTACAAGGGCATCTTGCCCGACCTGTTCAAGGAGGGCAAAGGCACCGTGGCCGAGGGGACCTTGGGTGCAGATGGCGTGTTCACCGCGACCCAGGTGCTCGCCAAGCACGATGAAAATTACATGCCCCCCGAGGCGGCACATGCCCTGGAACAGGCCCAGAAGGCTCAAAAAACTGTGGTGCCGCAATGAGCCAAAGGCATGTAATTTCGGTGAAGGCTAACATCGGCACTGCCGATGTTAAGCGAAGCGGCCGTAGCCAAAGTTACATGCCGTTCGAGGCGGCGCATGCGTTAGCGCAGGCGCAAAAAGCCCAGAAAACCCTGGCGCAATAGAGAGGAAATTCCATGATCCCCGAACTCGGCCATTTCGCCTTGATCGTCGCCCTGTTGCTAGCCCTGACGCAAGGCATCCTACCCATCGTCGGCGCCCATCGCGGCAATGCCGCCTTCATGGCCGTGGCCCGGCCGGCGGCGCAGGCGCAGTTCGCCTTCGTCGCGCTGGCCTTCGGTTGTTTGGCCTATGCCTTCCTGACCAACGATTTCTCGGTCGAGAACGTCGCGCGCAACTCGTTCTCGCAGTTGCCGGAGATCTATCGCTTCACCGCCACCTGGGGTTCGCACGAGGGCTCGCTGTTGCTCTGGGCCTTGATCCTCGGCGTGTGGACCACGGCGGTGACGGTGTTCTCCAAGCACCTGCCGGACGACATGGCCGCACGTGTGATCGGTGTGATGGGCCTGATCAGCAGCGGCTTCCTCGCCTTCCTATTGGCCACGTCCAACCCCTTCCTGCGCCTGGTGCCGGCGGCGGCCGAGGGCAACGACATGAACCCGCTGCTGCAGGACCCGGGCATGGTGGTGCATCCGCCCATGTTGTACATGGGCTATGTTGGCTTCTCGGTCGCCTTCGCCTTCGCCATCGCCGCGCTGCTCTCGGGCAAGCTCGACGCCGCCTGGGCGCGCTGGTCGCGGCCGTGGACCACGGTGGCCTGGACCTTCCTCACCGTCGGCATCGCGCTCGGCAGCTGGTGGGCCTATTACGAACTGGGCTGGGGCGGCTGGTGGTTCTGGGACCCGACCGAGAACGCCTCGTTCATGCCCTGGCTGGCGGGCACCGCCTTGATCCATTCGCTCGCGGTCACCGAAAAACGCGGCGCCTTCAAGAGCTGGACCGTGCTGCTCGCGATCGCGGCGTTCTCGCTGTCTTTGCTCGGTACCTTCCTGGTCCGCTCCGGCGTGCTGTCCTCGGTCCATGCCTTCGCCACCGACCCGGCACGCGGTGTGTTCATCCTCGGCTTTCTCGGTGTGGTCATCGGCGGCTCGCTATTGCTCTATGCCTGGCGTGCGCCGCGCTTGATGGCCGGCGGTCCGTTCACCTGGTTCTCGCGCGAGTCGCTGCTGCTCGCCAACAACGTGTTGTTGATCGCGGCCATGGGCTCGGTGCTGCTCGGCACCTTGTATCCCTTATTCATCGATGCGTTGAACATGGGCAAGATCTCGGTCGGCCCGCCCTACTTCAATGCGGTGTTCGTGCCCTTGATCACGCCGGCCTTGTTCCTGGTCGGCATCGGCCCGCTGGCCCGCTGGAAGCAGGCCAGCCTGCCCGCGCTGGCGCAGCGACTGAAGTGGGCCTTCGTCGTCGCGCTGGCAACCGCCGCGTTGCTGCCGCTGACCCTGAAGGGCTTCAGCTTCACGGCCAGCCTAGGTCTGTTCCTGGTTTTGTGGATCGTGTTTACCGTAGCCATCGGCTTCGCCGATCGCGTGCAGCATGGCGAGGGTGGCCTGGGGGCACGGCTCAAGGCCTTGCCGCGCGCGTTCTGGGGCATGCAGTTGGCCCATTTCGGCCTGGCCGTGGCGGTGTGTGGCGCGACCGTGGTGTCGCACTTCCAGGCCGACCGCGACGTGCGCATGAACATCGGCGACTACGTCGAGCTGGCCGGCTATCGTTTCACCTTCCAGGGCGCCACCCCGGTGCCCGGTCCGAACTACCAGGCCATGCGCGGCCGGGTCGAGGTCAGCCGCGGTGGCCAGAAGCAATTCGTGCTTGAGCCGGAAAAGCGCAGCTACAACGCCTCCGGCATGCCGATGACCGAGGCGGCCATCCACTACAACCTGCTGCGCGACGTCTACGTCTCGCTCGGCGAACCCTTGGCCAATGGCGCCTGGAGCGTACGGGTCTACTACAAGCCCTTCGTCGATTGGCTGTGGCTCGGCGGCTTGTTCCTGGCCCTCGGTGGCGTGCTGGCCGCTTCCGACCGGCGCTATCGCATCGCGCTGAAAAAGGCGGCGCCGCCGGCCCCAGCGACCGCCGCCGGAGGAGCCAAGGCATGAAGCGTTTCATCCCGTTCATCGTCTTCGCGGTACTGGCTACGTTTTTCTATGTCGGCCTGTCGCGCAATCCGCGCGAGGTGCCGTCGCCCTTCATCGGCAAGCCGGCCCCGGCCTTCGCCCAGCCGCAACTGTTCGAGCCGGCCAAGACCTTCTCGCCGAAGGACATGCAGGGCCAAGTCTGGCTGTTCAACGTCTGGGCCTCGTGGTGCGTGTCCTGCCGCGACGAGCACCCCTATCTGGTCGAGTTGGCGAAGGCCAAGCGCTTGCCTATCGTCGGCCTCAACTACAAGGACAAGCCGGAAGAGGCCAAGGCCTGGTTGGCGCAACTGGGCAACCCCTACAGTCTGGCGGTGGTCGACCCCGAAGGCCGGGTCGGCATCGACTATGGTGTCTACGGTGTGCCCGAGACCTATCTGATCGACCGCGCCGGTGTCATTCGCTACAAGCAGACCGGGCCGGTAACGCCGCAGGTTTGGCAAGAAAAGTTCGAGCCCTTGTTGAAGGAGTTGGGCGTATGACCATGCGATTTTCATCCATCGTGTTTTGCGCCCTGTTGTCTTGCCAAGCATTTGCCGGCGAGGCCGTGCCCAATGCCGAAGACCCGGTGATCGAGCAGCGGATGAACAAGCTGGCCGAAGACCTGCGCTGCCTGGTTTGCCAGAACGAATCGCTGGCCGGCTCGCGCGCCGATCTGGCGGCCGATTTGCGCCGCGAGATCCGCGAGCAGATGCATGCGGGCAAGAGCGACAAAGAGGTGGTGGCCTACCTGACCAACCGCTACGGCGATTTCGTGCTGTACAAACCGCCGTTCAAACCGGTGACCTTCCTGCTGTGGCTGGGGCCGGCGCTGTTCCTCGCCGTCGGCGGCGTCATTTGGTTCTTCACGCTGCGCCGCCGGCGCAACCTGGCCACACCGCAAATCAGCGAAGCCGCCCGCCAACAGGCCGCCAAGCTCTTGGCAGAAGAAGAGGATAAACAATGAGCATGCATTGGACTGTCGGCGCGTTTTGGGCGCTGGCTTTCGTGTTGGCGGCTGGCGCCGCCGTGCTGGTGATGCGGCCGCTGCTGCGCGGCCGCAGCCAGGGCGATGCGGCCGAGCGCAAGCGGATCAATATTGCGGTCTATCGCGATCAACTGCACGAACTCGAGGCCGATTTCCGCAACGGTCTGGTCGGCGACGACCAGTACGCCAGCACCAAGGCCGAGCTGGAAGTGCGCTTGGCCGAAGATGCCTTGCAGGAAACGGCCGAACCGGCACCGGTCACGGCCGGCCGGTCGCGCTGGTTGGCCTATGGCTTGGGCTTGGCCATCCCGCTGGCCGCCTTCGGTCTGTATTTTGCCTTGGGCAACCCGCTTGCGATCCAGATCGCGGCCGAAGGGCCCGAGGGGCCGGCCAGCATCGAGGCCATGGTCCATGCCGCCGAGCAGAAGCTCAAGGCCAACCCGAACGATGCGCGCGGCTGGTTCATGCTGGCGCGCACCTATGGCGCGTTGGGCCGCTGGCCGGAAGCGAAGCAGGCCTATCTCAAGGCCAGCGCGCTGGTGCCGGGCGAGGCTGCCGTTTGGTCCGGCCTGGCCGAGGCCGGCGCGATGCTGCAACAGCGCACGCTCGACGGCGAGCCGATGCGCTTGGTGGCCAAGGCCCTGCAGCTCGACCCGAACGACCCCAAGGCCCACGAGCTGTCCGGCATCCAGGCCTTCCAGCAGAAGGACTACGCCAAGGCCGTGCGACATTGGCGCACCTTGCTCGGCATGGCGCCGCCGAATTCGGACTACGTGGCCGAGCTGCGCCGCGCGATTCAAGAGGCGCGGCAATTGGCCGAGAAGGCCGGCAAGCCGATCGACCTCGGCCCGTCGATTCGCGGCCGAATCGAGCTGGCCGCCGCACTCAAGGCCAAGCTCAAGCCCGAGGCCGTGGTCTTCGTGTTCGCGCGGCCCATCGGCGGCCAGGGCATGCCGCTCGCGGCCATGCGCGTGCCGGCCGGCGACTTGCCGATCGACTTCGAGTTCGACGACACCACGACCTTGGGTGGCGCCAAGCTGTCGGACCAGAAGCAGGTGCAACTGGTCGCCCGCGTCGCCAACTCCGGCCAGCCCACGGCCGCCCCCGGCGACCTCGAAGGCCGGATCGAGAAGGTGGCCGTCGGCAACCACGCTATCAAGCTGGTGATCGACCGCGAACTGCATTAGGCCGGTCAGCCACGCCAGCCAAGGCCGCGGCCCAGGGCTCGCGGCCTTTTTGTTTGTCCGGCCGCCAAGGCACTACAATGAAAACAATAAGGCGCGAAGGAGAGAGCGATGTTCGAATCTGCCGAGTTGGGCCACAAGATCGACAAGGCCACCTACGACAAGGAAGTGCCTAAGCTGCGCGAGGCACTGCTCGACGTGCAGTTCGATTTCGCCGCCGCCAAGAAATTCGAGGCCATCATCCTGGTCGGCGGTGTCGATGGCGCCGGCCGCAGCGAGACGGTCAACCTGCTCAACGAATGGATGGACCCGCGCCATATCGAAGTGCACGGCATGGGCGAGCCGTCCGACGAGGAACGCGAACGCCCGCCGATGTGGCGCTTCTGGCGTGCCCTGCCGCCCAAGGGCCGCATCGGCGTGTTCATGGGCTCTTGGTATAGCTGGCCGATCGTCGATTACGTCTACGGCAATATCGACAAAGAGGCCTATCACGAAAAAATCGAACGCATCGTCCGTTTCGAAAAGATGCTGGTCGACGAAGGCGCCTTGCTGATCAAGTACTGGTTCCATCTATCCAAGGAGGCGCAACGCAAACGGCTGAAGGCGCTGGAGAAGGATCCGCGCACCCGCTGGCGGGTGACCAAACGCGACTGGGACCATTTCGAATTGTATGACAGATTCCACGAGGCGGATGAGCAGGCCCTGCGCATGACCAGTACCGCCGAGGCGCCGTGGTACATCATCGAAGGGGCCGACACGCGCTACCGTGAACTCACGGTCGGCACGACCCTGCTCGAAGGCCTGCGCCGCCGGGTGGACGAAAAGGACGGTGCGCCCTCCGCCAGCCATGTGCCGCCGCTGCTGCCGTCGATCGATCAACTGCATTTGCTGAAGTCGCTCGACCTGTCGCATGCGCTGAGCAAGAAGGCCTATGAGCGCGCGCTCGAAGAGCAGCAGAGCCGCTTGGTGCAATTGGCGCGCGACCCGCTGTTCAAGGAGATGTCGGTCGTGGTCGTGTTCGAGGGCAACGACGCCGCCGGTAAGGGCGGCAGCATCCGCCGCATCACCGGTGCGCTCGACGCCCGGCAATATCAGGTCATCCCGATCGCCGCGCCGACGGAAGATGAGCGCGCCCACCCCTATCTCTGGCGTTTTTGGCGCCACCTGTCGCGCCGTGGTCGCATCACCCTGTTCGACCGCTCGTGGTACGGCCGGGTGCTGGTCGAGCGGGTCGAGGGCTTCGCGCCGGAAACCGACTGGATGCGCGCCTACGGCGAGATCAACGACTTCGAAGACCAACTGGCCCGGCACGAGACCGTGGTGGTCAAGTTCTGGCTCGCCACCAGCAAGGAAGAACAGATGCGCCGGTTCAAGGAGCGCGAGCAGACCGGCTTCAAGCGCTACAAGATTACCGACGAGGATTGGCGCAACCGTGAAAAATGGGAGCAATACGAGCATGCCGTGTGCGACATGGTCGAGCGCACCAGTACCGACTATGCACCGTGGACCCTGGTCGAATCGAACGACAAAAACTACGCCCGGATCAAGGTGTTGACCACGCTCTGTGACCGCATCGAGGGTTATATGAACGGGCGGCGCAAGACGGAGAAGCAGAACGGCAAAGAGGCGAAGGGCAACAAGGGTAAAGCCAAGAAGAAATAGCTGTATCGTCCGGCCGCCCAATACGGCCTTGCGGCCTATTGGGCGTAGGCGAATAGGCGCGATGGCCACCATCGCGTAGAAAAAACAAATCAAACAGGGAACGGGATATGAACCGATATTCGGTCGTGCGGCGGGCAATTGCGTTGTTGCTGGCGGCGGTGGGGGTGGGAGATGCCTGCGCGGGGACCTCGCAAGCCGCATGCAATGCGCCGTCGTATGTTTCAGTCGCCGCGAGCAATGGGACCAGTGCGATTTTTTTTCTAACGGAGAATGAAGCGGCAACGATGGGGGCCGCTGTGTCGGGCAATCTGGTCTTTTCCATGACCGGCAATGGCCGTTTTCGGTCGGCGAAAGTGGCCGGGACGAACTCGGCCTTTACGGCCTCGACCCCAACCAATGGCGCGCGAATCTTAACGACTGCCGGCAACGGCAATGCCGCGTTGCCGTCGGCGGCGGCAGGCACCGGCCAGATCGTGTTCGGCGGCGTCACCTTCAATGCCACCTATCTGGTCGATGCCGGGGCCGACACCTTGGTCATCAGCAACGATGCCGGCGTTGCGCCGACCGCCGTCGATTCGGCGGCGGCAACGGCGGGGTCCGACCTGAGCTATGGCGAATGCCTCGCCGGCTTGATGAAGGCCTTCAATAGCGTGTTCGCGTCACCCTACTATTCGGCGACGGTGCCCGCCACGGGGGGTGGCACTAGCGGCTTGTTCAGCTATACCGACCCTTCTGCCACTGCGCCTGCCACCTTGACCCTGGACCGGGATGTGGCAATCGCCGGCGGTACTTCGCTCATTTCGATCACTGGCGGGCTGGCGGCGGTAACGGTGACCGCCAATGTCGTGCCCGGCAAATATATCGATGCGGATGGAAAGTTGGTTGTGCCGTTCAATTATGCCCCCGGCGCCAGGAACAGCCTGGTGGCGCTAAGCAATATCGTATTGGATACACGCGATGTGAAGAAAGGCGATAGCCTAGGCGTTCAGCTTGACCCTGCCACAACCACTTCCGGTGTCACCGCAGGGGTAATCACTAATATTATATACACGGCGGATATCAACCCCTTCACCTCGCGTGTGACAACGATACCGAATCCAGGCGGGGATTGCGGTTCGATTGGTCCGAAGACCAATCGAACGCAAGTGGTGGCGATGCCGTTTGTGTTGCCGAGCGATGTTGGCAAACGGGGTAAATATTATGTCGGTGCGCGGCTGTCGGACGGGCGGCTGTATTTCCTGAATGGCATGGGCGATTTCGTGCCCTATACCGGCGGCGATATTCCGGAATGGGGTGCTGGTGCGCTGTCGAACGGTCAATATGTGCTCGCGCTGAGCAACGCCGATGTCTCGTCGATCGTCGGCACCCAGATCTATGCCGGCTATGGCGCGAACGCGGATGAGATGGTTCGAAACGGGACCTACAGCCTGGCGGTCACGGTGCGCTAGGCCCGATATGAATCGGCTGCCGGTTCTTGCATCAGCTCGACCGGACTACTAGACTACCCAGTCTACTTGCTGCCCGATGCCTCATGACTGCCGTTCTCGAAGTGCCCCAAGATACCCGCCAGCGCCTGTTGGAAGCCGCCTGCGAGGCCTTTCGCGAGGAAGGCTATCAGGTCAGCATCGACCGCATCGCCGCGCGGGCCCAGGTCGCGCGGCAGACGGTCTATAACCACTTCCCGAGCAAAGACGCGTTGTTCGCCGAGGTGGTGCAGCATGCCATCCAGTCGGTACTGGTTACGCTGGATGGCGATGGCGACATACGCACCACGCTGCTGGCCTTCGGCCATGCCTATCGGGAGAAGGTGCTGAGCCCGGAGGGATTGGCGACCCTGCGCATTGTGATGGCCGAGGCACCGCGCTTTCCCGAGCTGGCCAAGCAGTTCTTCCGGCAAGGCCCGCTGACCACGCGCAAGCGCCTCGCCGCTTACATCGAGCGCGCGATGGCGGCGGGCATCCTGCGCAAGGACGCCCCCGATTTCGCCGCCGAGATGTTCACCGCCATGCTGCTGGACTTCGACCGCCAGCGCGGCCTCATCGATCTACAAACCGATTTGCTCAAACCCGCCAAGACGGCGCAGGTGGTCGACTGCTTCCTGCGCGCCTTTGCCGTCGGAAAGGACATGCCATGAAACGCTACGCCCTGATGCTCGCTTTGCCCCTGCTCGCCGCCTGCGGGCCCAATGGCAAGAACGCGCCGCCGGGTGGCGGCGCCGGGCCGGGCGGCATGCCGCCGGCGGAGGTCGAGGTCATCCAGGTCGGCCGGAGTTCGGCCACGCTGACGCCGGAGTTGCCCGGCCGGGTGGCCGCGGTGCGCACCGCGCAGGTCCGTGCCCGGGTCGAGGGCATCGTCGAGAAGCGCCTGTTCACCGAAGGCAGCGACGTGCGAGCCGGCCAGCCGCTGTTCCAACTGGACGACCGCACTTATCGCACCGCGGCCCAGGCGGCCGAAGCCGAGGTCGAAGTGAAGCGGCTGAATTTGAAGCGGGTGGAATCGTTGTTGCCGATCAAAGCGGTCAGCCAGCAGGAGGTCGATACCGCCCGTGCCGCGCTGAAGCAGGCCGAGGCCCAGCTGGCGAAGGCGAAGCTGGACTTGGAGAACACCACTGTGCCGGCCGCGATCTCCGGCCGTATCGGCCGGGCGCAGATCACCGAAGGCGCCCTGGTCGGCCGCGGCGAGGCCACCCTGCTCGCCACCATCGAGCAACTGGAACCGGTGCACGTGCTGTTCACCCAGCCCAATGCCGACGTGCTGCGGCTGAAGGGCGCGCTCGCTGCCGGCAAGCTGAAGGCGGCCGACGGCCGCAGCGTCGAACTGATTCTGGAGAACGGCCAGCCCTATCCGCACAAGGGCCGGCTGACCTTCAGCGACATGAGCGTGGACCCCAGCACCGGCGCCATCACCCTGAAGGCGGAATTTCCCAACCCCGAGCGGCTGCTGCTGCCGGGTACCTTCGTCCGCGTCCGTCTGGCCCAGGCCGTGGCGCAGGACGTGATCACAGTGCCGCAGCGCGCGGTGCTGTCCGGCCCGCAGGGCCAGTTCGTGCTGCTGGTCGGGCCGGACAACAAGGTGATGCCGCGGCCGGTGAAGGTCGGCGCGATGGCCGGCGACCGCTTCGTGATCGAGGATGGCCTGGCCGGCGGCGAGCGCATGATCGTCTCCGGCGTGCAGAAGGCCAAGCCGGGCTCGACGGTGAAACCGGTTTCCGCGAAGGCAGGCTGACATGGCGCGCTTCTTCATCCATCGGCCCATCTTCGCCTGGGTCATCGCCATCCTGATCATGCTGGTCGGCGTGATCGCCTTGAAGAACCTGCCGGTGGCGCAGTACCCGCAGGTGGCGCCGCCGCAGATCGCCTTCAACGTCACCTATCCGGGCGCCTCGGCCCAGGTGGTCGAGGACACGGTGATCAAGCTGATCGAGCAGGAGATGAACGGCATCGAGCACCTGCTGTACATGGAGGCCTCGTCCGAGCTGGGTGCCGGCACGCTGACGCTGACCTTCGAGCCGGGCACCAATGTCGATATCGCCTCGGTCGAGGCGCAGAACCGCTACAAGCGGGTCGAGTCGCGGCTGCCGGAAGACGTGCGCCGCCTCGGCGTGCCGGTGACCAAGCCGCAGCGCAATTACCTGATGTTCGTCGCCATCCATTCCAAGGACGGCAAGCGCAACGCCATCGATCTCGGCAGTTTCGCCGCCGCCAACGTGCTCGACCCGATCCGCCGGGTGCCGGGCGTGGGCGAGGCCATCCTGTTCGGCAGCGAATACGCCATGCGCATCTGGCTCAAGCCGGAACAGCTCACCGCCTATCGCCTGACCCCGGCCGACGTGAAGCGGGCCTTGCAGGCGCAGAACGTGCAGCTGGCCACCGGCGAATTGAACCAGGCCCCGGGCGCTCCGGGTGCCCAGGTCAATGCGGTGATCGTCACCCGCGGTCGGCTCAACACGCCGGAGGAATTCGGCAACGTCGTGGTCCGTGCGCTGCCCAACGGCGCCACGGTCAAGGTCAAGGACGTGGCCCGGGTCGAGCTGGGCGGCGACAGCTACGAGCGCTACGCCCGGATGAACGGCCAGCCGATCGCCGCCATTGCCATCAGAGTGGCGCCCGGCGCCAATGCGCTGGACGTGGCGAAGACGGTCAAGGCGCGCATGACCGAGCTGGCCAAGTTCTTCCCGCCGGGCATCGACTGGGCCGTGCCCTACGACACCTCGCGTTTCGTCGAGATCTCGATCTTCGAGGTGGTGAAGACCCTGGGCGAGGCCATGCTGCTGGTGTTCATCGTGATGTATGTCTTCCTCGGCCACTGGCGCACCACGCTGATCCCGGCCGTGGTGGTGCCGGTCGCGCTGGCCGGCGCCACCGCCGGGCTGTATGCCTTCGGTTTCTCGATCAACGTGCTCACCTTGTTCGCGATGGTGCTCGCCATCGGCGTGTTGGTCGACGACGCCATCGTGGTGGTCGAGAACGTCGAGCGCATCATGCGCGAGGAACGCCTGCCACCGTTGCAGGCCACGATCAAGGCCATGGACCAGATCCTCGGCGCCATCCTCGGCATCTCGGTGGTGCTGTCGGCGGTGTTCATGCCCATGCTGTTCTTCGGCGGCTCGGTCGGCGCGATCTATCGCCAGTTCGCCGCCACGCTGATCCTGACCATGGCCTTCTCGGTGTTGATGGCGCTGTCGCTGACGCCGGCCATGTGCGCGACCCTGCTCAAGCGGAGCGAGGCGGAGGAAGACGAGAAGCGCGGGTTCAATCGCTTCTTCGGCCGGGTGACCGAGCGCTACCGCAGCGGCACGGCGCGCATCCTCGCCCGCAGCGGCCGCTGGGTGGTGATCTACCTCGCCATCGTCGCCGCCACCGGCTGGCTGTTCACCAAGCTGCCCGGCAGCTTCCTGCCGGACGAGGACCAGGGCTATTTCATCAGCCTGGTGCAACTGCCCGGCGGCGCCACGCAGGAGCGCACGGTGCAGGTGCTGTCGCAGATCGAGCAGTTCTATCAGAAACAGCCGGAGGTGGAGCGGGTGATCGGCGTGGTCGGCTTCTCCTTCTTCGGCCGCGGCCAGAACGCCGCGTTGATCTTCACCCGGCTCAAGGACTGGGACGAGCGCAAGGGCAAGGAGCATTCGGCCCAGGGCATCATCGGCCGCGCGATGGGCACCTTCATGCGGATCAAGGAGGCGATGGTGTTCGCGGTGAACCCGCCGCCCATCCCCGAGCTCGGCGCGGTCGGCGGTTTCGACTTCCGCCTGCTCGACCGCACCGGCCAGGGCCGCGAGGCGCTGATGGACGTGCGCAACATGGTGCTCGGCCTGGCCAGCCAGGATAAACGCCTGGCCGGCGTGCGGCCGGAAGGCCAGGAGCCGGGGCCGCAGGTCTTCCTCGACATCGACCGCGAGAAGGCCCAGGCGCTGCAGATCGACATGGCCGACCTCAACGACACCCTGGCCTCCGCCATCGGCGTGGCCTACGTCAACGACTTCGTCCGTTCCGGCCGCATCCTCAAGGTGCAGATGCAGGCCGATGCCGACCTGCGCAAGACGCCGGAGGACCTGCTCAAGCTGCCGGTGAAGAACCGGCTCGGCGACGTCGTGCAGTTAGGCGAGATCGCCAAGCCGAAATGGGTCGTCGGCCTACCCAAGCTCGACCGCTACAACGGCAATCCGTCGCTGAAGATCGCCGGCAGCCCGGCCCCGGGCCACTCCACCGGCGAGGCGATGCAGGCGATGGAAGAGATCGCGGCCAAGCTGCCGCCGGGCTATGGATTCGAATGGTCGGGCACCTCGTTCGAGGAACGGCTGGCCGGCGCCCAGGCGCCCATCCTGTTCGCGCTGTCGCTGCTGGTGGTGTTCCTCGCGCTGGCGGCGCTGTACGAGAGCTGGGCGATCCCGTTCGCGGTGATCCTGGTGGTGCCGCTCGGCGTGCTCGGCGCGGTGCTCGCGGTGCAGTTGCGCGGCCTGCCCAACGACGTGTTCTTCAAGGTTGGCCTGATCGCGATCATCGGCCTGTCGGCCAAGAACGCCATCCTGATCATCGAATTCGCGCGCAAGCTGCACGACGACGGCATGGAATTGGTGGCCGCCACGCTGGAGGCCTGCCGCATGCGGCTGCGCCCGATCCTGATGACCAGCTTCGCCTTCATTCTCGGCGTGCTGCCGCTCGCCATCTCCACCGGCGCCGGCGCCGCCGGCCGCCATGCCGTGGGCACCGGCGTGATCGGCGGCATGATCGCGGCGACCGTGCTCGCGATCTTCCTGGTGCCGGTGTTCTTCGTGGTGGTACGCAAGCTCTTTCCTGTACGGCCGCGGGAGGAAATGAAACATGACTAAACGCAATCGCCGCTCCGGGCGCGGCACCGTCCCGCGCCTGGCTGCCCCGTTCACCGCGCTGACGCTGCTGGCCGGCTGCTCGCTGGTGCCCGACTATCTGCGCCCGGCCGCGCCGGTGCCGCAACATTTCGCCGGGGTGGCCGAGGCCGCTGCCAGCGCCTTGCCGCCCTGGCAGGAATACTTCGCCGACCCGGCGCTGCGCACATTGATCGAGGCGGCGCTCAAGCACAACCGCGACCTTCAGATCGCGCTGGCCCGGGTCGAAGAGGCCCGCGCGCTGGCCGGCATCGCCCGGGCCGACCGCCTACCGACGCTGGAGGCGCAGGGTGCGGGCAACCGCAGCCGCACGCCGGCCGATCTGACCGGCACCGGCCAGTCGCGCACCGCCAGCCGCTACGATCTGGCTGTGGGCGTCACCGCCTTCGAGCTGGATTTCTGGGGCCGGGTGGCGGCCTTGAGCGAGGCCGCGCGGGCGCAGTATCTGGCCGGCGACGAGGCGGCGAAGAGCTTCCGCGTCGGCCTGGTCGGCGATGTCGCCAGCGCCTGGTTCCAACTCGGCGAACTGGCCGAGCGCGAACGCCTGGCCAAGGCGACCTTGCAGAGCCGGAGCGAGAGCCTGGAGCTGATCCGCAAGCGGCGCGATGCCGGGCTGGCCGGCGAGCTCGACGTGCTCGCGGCGGAGAGCCTGGCCGAATCGGTGCGCGCGCAGTGGGCCGAACTCACGCGCCAGCGCAGGCAGACCGAGAACGCGCTGAGCCTGCTCACCGGCATGGCGGTCACGCTACCGCCGGTGGCCAAGGCAGCGCCGTTGGCCGAGCTGGCGCCGGGCTTGCCGTCCGACACGCTGTTGCGGCGGCCGGACGTGCGCGCGGCCGAGCAGCGCTTGATCGCAGCCAACGCCAACATCGGCGCCGCGCGTGCCGCCTTCTTCCCGCGCATCGCGCTCACCGCCAACCTGGGCAGCGCCAGCGGCGCGCTGTCCGGCCTGTTCGATTCCGGCAGCGAGGCCTGGCTGTTTCAGCCGGTGCTCAAGTTGCCCCTGTTCGATAGCGGGCGCAACCAGGCCAACCTCGACCTGGCCCAGGTGCGCAAGGTCGCGGCCGTGGCCGATTACGAGAAGACCGTCCAGCAGGCCTTCCGCGAAGTGGCCGATGCGCTGGCCGCGCAAGCCGGCTACCGCGAACAACTGGCCGCGCAGAAAGCCAATCTGCAGGCGCAACAGGGCCGGCTGGAGCGGGTGCAGGCCCGCGCCCAAGCCGGCATCGCCAGTTACCTGGAAGTGCTCGACGCCAGCCGCGAGGCCTTCGCTGCCGAACAGACGCTGGCCACCACGCAACGCCAGGTGCTCGGCACCCAGCTCGCGCTGTACAAGGCCCTGGGCGGCGGCGAGTAAGCCAGAAGGCGCATCGCCCGGCCTCAAAGCAGAAGCCGGGCGATGCGGCGATCGCGGCAAGCGACGGCGATGGGCCTGCCGGCCTTGCTGTTACTGTGCCGTCGGATAGGCCGTATAGACGATCCAGCGCCGGCCATTTCCGTTCGGCACCACCCTCAACACGTAATTCACATGATTCGTTTGTATCTCATTGCCGTTGGTGCAGACACCGTTGCCGTTCGCGGCAGTGCATTGGTAAGAAAAGAATTGCCAGGGCAGCGTCCTGGCCGCTTCGGTGCCGAGGACGGCATCGGTATTGCACTGTAGCGCAGGGATTTGATTGGCGAGGGCGTTATAGGCTTCCTCCCAGTCATGGGTATCCCGGAACAGCGTCCGGCCATTTTGCGAGAAGCCGGGCGGCGGTGTCTGGCCGCGGACATGCGCATTCAGATGGCCGCCGTATTCGTTGTTGTGCGTGACAAAGTGCGACACGGCCACGCTCTGGATGGTAGTGCAATCCACCACCACGGCAGCCGCCTGGCCCTGGAACAAAATGAACAGGGCGGCAGAGAGAACCAGCTTTGTCGAAGATTTGTACATGTCGACCTCCTTGGGTTTTATTGACGAGGGTACGCCTTGATAGGGTGAAGCTTGCGCAAAGCAGGATGTGCTTGTGCTGCCGGATATGACGTTCGGCAGCGCTGTGTGTGAAAGGCGGCTGTTGCGGCTTCTTCGACGGTTGCCGGGTGGAGCCTATCCAGGGGTTGCGGACGAAGGCATCGGCTGGCGCGGTAGCTCGGCTAGGTCCCTTTGCCTATTGCAGGTATCATCCGCGACCATATGACGATTATCGAGCTTACTATGCCGCCTCCGCATGGTCAGAGGTGGGGCAGGGTGTTGACCCTGACTCAGTACAACCGCCTGTCGGGTGTAGTCATCGGGGTGCGGAAACATTGGCGATTGCTTGTCGCAGCGTGTCTTCTTGTCATTGGCCTCGATTATGCGAAAGCAGCGGGCCAGTCCGGGCCGAGCTACGACTCCGCAACCAATCAAGTCTCGTTGCCGGTTCTTCTGGTGGATGGCGTTACTTATCCTGCCGTGGTGGTGACGGTCGGTGGCTTGGTTGGCGTCGGCGGTGGGGCCCCGCAGGGTACGATAAGCACCTATGACGCCACTTTGAACCAGGCAACACTCCCATCCGTCGTGGTCGACGGCCGGGATACCTACACCAACGTCGTGTTCACTCCTGGGCAGCTCATCGGTATCGGCAGCCCTGAGCTGGCGCCGACCGAACGATCTGTCGGCCTGAAATTACGCGGTTTCAATCTATCCGCATTTTCGAACGATGCCTGGGACGTTCACGACGACAACCAGAAGGCACTTCAATTCATCAAGGACGAAGGCGGCAACGCAGTCGTGCTGGATTGGATGGTCGAGTTCGCCGACGACGGAACCATGTCCAGTAACGGCGGCAGCGCGCACCCGCCATGGGCCGATATCGTAGATGTCGTGACGCGGGCCAAGACGCTTGGCCTGTTCGTCGTGATCAAGCCACATGTGATCAGTACGCAATGCTGCGGCCAGAACCGCAACGGCACGAACACGAATATTGAAAAATTCCTGCCGGCGACGTTCTTCCCCGCATGGCGAAGCTACCTGCTCGATATGATCGGCCGCCTGCCCATGCAGTCGGTCGATGCGGTCTCGATCGGGACCGAATTGGATATCCTCGATTGGCAATACCGCAGCGAATGGGCATCGACGATCCAGGCCGTGCGTGGCGTTTACCGTGGTGCGGTCACCTATGACTCGATGTTCAGCCAATACAGCGGCGCCAAGGATATCGGCGACGTCGTCTTTTGGGATTTGGTGGATTTCATTTCCTGCTCCTTTTACGTCCGCCTGACCCAGAACAACACGCTATCGGCACCGTCATTGGCCGCGCTGATGCGGAACACGCCCGGCGTCGATGTGGCGGACCCGATAGCCTACCTGCAACAGATCGCAAGCAAGTACGGCAAGCAGATATTCACCATGGAGGGGGGCTATCAAAGTGCCGACGGCGCGCTGTGGGGCGTCAATGACTATTACGGTTCTGCCGCAACGGAGAATCAGGATCTGCAGTCCAGGGGCCTGGAGGCCTACCTGTTTACCTTGAGCTTCAATCAAGGCAATTGGCTTAAGGGCGTGAGCCTGTGGGATTTGCAGCCGCGGCATTTGCGGCCCCACACCTGGAGCGATCCGAATTATCGGAATGGCTGGGGCATGTACAACAAGACAGCGGCCGATACCGTCAAGAAGTGGTATTCCATCCCTTAGTTGGGGTAGGCCGCCATTCTGCGGCTTGCTGCGCGAAGCCGCCCTATGAGTTCTGTGCACGAGCAAAGAAAGTATGCCCGTTGCCGGGCGGCCCCGGCCGAATGTCTGCCGTGCACAACAAGGCCAGCGATATTTGTTGGCAAACTGTAGTAGATATTATGCGCGTAGTTTACTAATACTTTCTTGTATGTCGTGTACTGCCGCCTTGAGAACTTGAAGGCATATTTTTGCTGTATGTTCTCTTGGGGCAAATCCTGATGCCATTTGCTCAAATGGATGGATATAGTTCCTAAAGTCTCTAAGGCTGTGGCTGAATTTATATGTGTCAGCTTGGATGACAGCCAGTTCCCTCGCAACATCAATGAAGTTACTTAGGCTCCAGTCCTGAAATTGCCGAACTTTGCCTCCCTGGTCTTTTGGTGAGGCTTTGGTAGTGTTGAATTTCTTAGGATATTGAATCGCCAAGCCTAACAAAATGCCTTCTAAGGTGCTGCCCGCTAAGACAACCACTGCGAGGGGCGACGTGGCGGCAAAGCACTTCTCAATTTCTTTGATCCTTTGTTCTAGAACCTGTGTAACTGGGCCCTCTAGGCCAAGACCGCTAACTGTGACATTTGTGAATTCTCGACTCAGGAATTCATTTTCCTGATTTATTGGCTCGTCAATTTCAACTTTATCAAGGCGTTTGATTGAGATTTCTGCGCCTTCACGAACGACCCGCCACTTGTCAAAAGCCAAGTACCGATTGAACTCTTTGATGAGTTCATCGAGCTCTTGGGTGCGGCCAATAAAATTTATTGGGGCGAACACACTCTTAATGCACTCATCGAGAGCGGGTGTGCCATTAATAAGGTTAAGTTTATTGTCCGTGTATACCCATCTAGACGGAAAGCCTTGACCATAGGAGTCATTGGAGCCAAGTTGGTTAAAGAACTGGACTAGCTTTGGGCCGGACCTATATTCGGTCCGTTCATTGAGCATTTCCCTGAGGCTTTCTAAGGTTTTTTGAGAAAGTTTCATGCGTTAGCAGCCTTATAGGCCGAGGCCCAGAACCATAGTGGCTTATATCGTATGCCCGTCCATCAACGGCCGCATCGCCGTCAACAAATTCGCAAACAACTGCGGATGTTCCTTTTCCTGCTGCTCCAACAACTGCTTCATCTGGTACCGCTGCATCGGCATCGAGAAGCACGCCGGGCAGTTTTCGCTGATCACCGGCAGCTCGGCGTTTTTGGCGAAGTCGCGGGTCTGCCGCTCCCGCGCATAGACCAAGGGGCGGATCACGCGGACATCGCCGGCATCGTTCAGGTAGTGCGCCTGCATGGTGCGCAGCTTGCCGCCGAAGAAGGCGGACATCATGAAGGTCTCGGCCAGGTCGTCCAGGTGCTGGGCCAGGGCCAGCACGTTGTAGCCGTTCTCGCGGGCGATGCGGTAGAGGATGCCGCGGCGCATGCGCGAGCAATAGGCGCAGAAGGAATCGCCCTGCATCTTCGCCTTGGCCTCTTCCAGGATGGGCTGGCTTTCGTAGAAGTAGCGCACGCCCAGCTCGGCCATGTAGGGCTTGAGCGGCGCGGGGTCGAAGTCGGGCGATTGCGGGTCGACCGTGCAGGCGGCCAGCTCGAACCGGATCGGCGCCCGTTTTTGCAGATAGAGCAGGGTGTGTAGCAAGGACAGGCTGTCCTTGCCGCCGGACAGGCCGAGCAGCACCCGGTCGCCGTCGCGGATCATTTTGTAGTCGCCGATGGCGCGGCCGGCGGCAGTGAGCAGGCTGCGGCTGGGTTTGACCGGGCCGGCTTGCGCGTTGGCTGGCGGCACGGCCGGCGCGACGACGGCGTTCATAGCAGCGGCGCGACCAGTTCTTCGAGTTTCTTCTCGGCCACGGCGCCGGTGAAATTGGCGACGGCCTTGCCTTGGCGGTCGATGACCACGGTGTAGGGCAGGCCGCCCAGGCGGTTGCCGGCGGCGGTGCTCAACTGGCCGCCCTCGGCGCCGCCGATCAAGACGGGGTAGTTGATGCCGACCTCGTCGACGAAGGCCTGTACCCGGCTGGGTTCGTCCAGCGCGATGCCGACGAAGGTGAGGCCCTTGTCGCCGTATTTCTTTTGCAGGTCGATGAAGCCGGGGATCTCTTCGCGGCAGGGCGGGCACCACGGTGCCCAGAAGTTGACGACCAGCACCTTGCCTTGCCATTGCTTGAGCGCTTGCGGCTGGTTGTCGAGGTTGGGCAGCGCGGCGGCCATCACGGCGGCGACGTCGACCTCGCCGCCTTCGATGGCGGCGGGTTTGTGCGAGTTGCCGAGTTCGCGGTAGACGAAGGCGCCGGCGACGCCGAACAGCACGGCGACGATGACTGCGAGATGGTGGCGTTTCATGGCATGGCCTTGTTCAAGCTGGCGAGGAATTTTTCCGGCGGCTCGTAGCCGATCACGCGGAAGCCGGCCGGTTGCCCGGTCTTGTCGAAGAAGATCAGGCCGGGCGGGCCGAACAGGTTGAAGCGCTTGAGCAGGGCCTTGTCGTCGGCGCTGTTGGCGGTGACGTCGACCTGCAGCAGCACCGCATCTTTCAGCTTGGCCTGCACCTTGGGGTCGACGAAGGTGATGTGTTCCATCTCCTTGCACGAGGTGCACCAGTCGGCATAGAAGTCGAGCATCACATACTTGCCCGCGGCGGCCTGGATGGCGGCATCGAGTTCGGCCGCCGTCTTCACCCGCTGGAACTTCAGGCCTTGCGCCTCGGCCGCGGTTGCGCTGGCGACGCCGCCCTTGAAGACGTTGAGCGGCTGCAACAGGTCGCGGCTGCCGCCCAGGGCGCCGAGCAGCAGGCTGATGCCGGCGACCAGCGCGATCAGGCCGACGCCCTTCCAGAAGTGGCCCCAGCCGTGGTGGTTGGCGGCCAGCGGCTCCAAGGCCTTGAGGTAGATCGCCGAGATGATCAGCAGTGCGGCCCACAACAGCATGCTGGCCACTTGCGGCATCAGCGGCGAGACCAGCCAGATGGCGATGCCGATCATCATCACGCCGAAGAATTTCTTCACCGCCTCCATCCAGCCGCCGGCACGCGGCAGCAAGGCGCCGGCCGACAGGCCGATCAGCAACAGCGGCATGCCCATGCCCAGGGCCATGGTGAACAGCGACACGCCGCCGAGCACCAGGTCGCCGGTCTGGCCGATGTAGAGCAGCGCGCCGGCCAGGGGCGCGGCGACGCAGGGGCCGACGATCAGCGCCGACAGCGCGCCCATGGCGAACACGCCGGTGAACTTGCCGCCCTGCATCTTGTTGCTGGCCTCGGTGAAGCGGCTTTGCAGGAAGCTCGGCAGTTGCAGGTCGTAGAAGCCGAACATGGAGAAGGCCAGCGCGATGAAGATCGCGGCGCCGAAGCCGAGCGCCCAGGCGTTTTGCAGCGCGTTGGAGATCAAGGTGCCGGACATGCCGGCGGCGACGCCGGCCAAGGCATAGGTGATGGCCATGCCCAGCACGTAGGCCAGCGACAGCAGGAAGCCGTGGCGCTTGGTGATAGCGTGGCCTTGGCCGACGATGATGCCGGACAGGATCGGGATCATCGGGAACACGCACGGGGTCAAGGCCAGCAGCAGGCCGAACACGAAGAAGCTGGAGACCACCACCCAGAAGCTGCCGCCCTTGAGCAGCGCGGCGATCTGGCCGGACTCGGAGGTGTCGGCCGGCGCGGCAGCGGCAGGCTGGGCTGGCGGCGCGGTCGGTGCGCCCGCAGTCGGCGCGGCAGTGTTGGCGCCGAGGGCGATGTCGAAGGTCTGGTCCATCGGCGGATAGCACACGCCCTTCTCGCTGCAGCCCTGGAAGCTGGCCTTCAGCTTCACCGTGCCGCCGGTGGCGGGCAGGCCGTCCAGCTTGATCAGTGCGGTGAGGCCGTTGTGATAGACATAGGTCTTGCCGAAGGTGGGGTCGGTCTTCTCGTCGGCCTTGGGCAGTTCGACGTTGGCGATCTTCGCGCCGGCGGGCTCGACTACGCTGAACTTGATCTTGTCGCGATAGAGGTAATAGCTGTCGGCCAGGGTGAAGGTCGCGCTCACCGCGTTGCTGCCGGCCGGCACGATTGCGAGCTTGAAGGCCTGGTCGGGCGGCAGCAGGTCGGGTTCGCCGCCGGCCAGGTCGCTGGCCAGTTGCTTCAGGCTGCTCAGGCCGCCGGCCGCGGGCGTGCTGGCCGGCGGCGTGGCATTCGTGGCGGCCGCTGCGACCGGCTGCAAGGTGAAGCTGGTCTCTTGCGGCGGGTAGCACACGCCGGCATCGGCGCAGCCTTGATAGACGGCGGTGAACTTGAACGGCTTGGGCTCGCCGGCATAGCTGACCGGGAAACGCACCTTGAAATCGCCGCGCATCGTCTCCACTTTGCCGAAGTATTCGTCGTCCTTGATCTTGCCGGCCGGCATGTCGGGCTTGCCGAGCTTGGCGCCGTCGGCGCTGAACTTGAACTTCTCCTTGTACAACGCATAGCCCTTGGCGACGCGGAATTGCGCCTCGAGGTTGGCGTTGTCCACCAGGCGGACGCTGAGGCGGAAGGCCTTCTCCGGTTCCAGCAGCTCT
>JAJZTV010000173.1 GCA_021847385.1 Pseudomonadota bacterium
CGTCGGTATTGCCGATCCAAGCAATCTGCACGCCTTGGACGAGGTGAAGTTCCAGACCGGCATGGCGGTCGAGCCGATCATTGTCGAGGACGATAAGCTCAGTCGGCTGATCGCCAAGCTGTCCGAGGGCTCTAAGGACAATGTCCTCAAGTCGATCGAGACAGAAGACCTGAATCTCGAGTTCGCCGACGAGGAAACGCAAGCTGCAGTTATGGAAGCCGGCGGGGTGGACATCGACGATGCCCCGATCGTGAAGTACTTGCAGAAGATCATGTTGGATGCAATCAGTGCCGGCGCCTCCGATATCCACTTCGAGCCGTACGAAAAGTTTTACCGCATCCGCTACCGTCTGGACGGCATCCTCTACGAGACCGCGCAGCCGCCGCTCGCGGTGAAGGACAAGATCGCGTCGCGGATCAAGGTCATCTCCAAGCTGGATATCTCGGAAAAACGGGTTCCCCAAGATGGCCGGATCAAGCTGGTGGTGTCGCGCAACAAGACCATCGACTTCCGGGTCAGCACGCTGCCTACGCTGTATGGCGAAAAGATCGTCATGCGGATCCTCGACCCCACCAGCGCGCAAAAGGGGATCGAGGCGCTCGGCTACGAGCCGCAGCAGATGGAAGTGCTGATGCAAGCGATCCAGCGGCCCTATGGCATGGTACTGGTGACCGGGCCGACCGGTAGCGGCAAGACGGTCTCGCTCTATTCTTGTCTCAACATCCTGAACAAGCCGGACATCAACATCAACACCGTTGAGGATCCGGCTGAAATCCAACTGGCCGGCATCAACCAAGTCAACGTGAACGAGAAGGCGGGATTGACCTTCGCGGCGGCGTTGAAGTCCTTCCTACGCCAAGATCCGGACATCATCATGGTCGGCGAGATCCGTGACCTGGAGACCGCGGAGATCGCGATCAAGGCGGCCCAGACCGGCCACATGGTGTTGTCCACCCTGCATACCAACGATGCGCCTTCGACCTTGACCCGTTTGGCCAATATGGGTGTGCCCACCTATAACGTGGCGGCCTCGGTGTTGCTGATTACCGCCCAGCGCCTGGGGCGGCGGCTCTGTTCGAATTGCAAGCGCCCGGTGGACATTCCGCCCGAGGCCCTGCTCAATGCCGGTTTTACCGAGGCGGACTTGGGCGGCGATTGGCAGGCCTACACCGCAGTGGGCTGCGATGCCTGCAAACATACCGGCTATAAGGGACGGGTCGGCCTGTATCAGGTCATGCCGATTTCGGACGAGATCAATCGCATGATCCTGAAGAATGCAACGACGATGGATATCGCCGACCAAGCAAAGCGCGAGGGAGTATTGGACCTGCGTCAAGCCGGCCTGTTGAAGGTCAAGGCCGGCCTGACTTCGCTGGAAGAAGTTTTGGCGGTCACTAACGAATAAGCCTGGAGACCAAACATGGCCGTTGCCAAGGCTGCTGCGAAACAATTTACCTTCCTCTACGAAGGCACCGACAAGACCGGCAAGAAGGTCAAGGGCCAATTGCTTGCCGGGGGCGAGACCATGGTGCGCGACGTCTTGCGCCGGCAGGGCGTCGTCGTGCAGAAGATCAAGAAGCAGGGCCGCCTGGCGGGTGCCGGCAAGAAGATCACCGAAAAAGACATCGCGCTGTTCACGCGGCAATTGGCAACCATGATGAAGGCGGGCGTCCCGCTCTTGCAGGCCTTCGACATCACTGCGCGCAGCCATGCCAACCCGTCGGTGCAGAAGCTGTTGGGTGAAATCAAGGCGGATATCGAGACCGGCTCCGGCTTGAGTCAATCGTTCCGCAAGCACCCCAAGTATTTCGATGGCCTGTTCTGCAATCTGGTGGCCGCCGGCGAGCAGGCCGGCATCATGGACACGGTGCTGGATCGGCTCGCCATGTACAAGGAAAAAATGCTGGCGATCAAGGGCAAGATCAAATCGGCCCTGATGTATCCGATGATCGTGATCGTGGTGGCCTTTGTCATCACCGCGGGCATTATGTTGTTCGTGATCCCGGCGTTTAAGGAGTTGTTTACCTCCAGCGGCGGCGAGTTGCCGGCACTGACGCAAATGGTGATGGATTTTTCCGATCTATTCGTCAATTACTGGTGGATCATTTTTGGCTCGATCGGCGCTGTCGTCATGGCTTTTGTCCAGGCGGTGAAGCGCTCGCCCGCATTCTCGGCTAAGGTCGACGCGCTGGTGCTCAAGCTGCCGGTGTTCGGCATGATTATCGAGAAGGCGACCATCGCCCGTTGGGCGCGAACCTTTTCCTCATTGTTCGCCGCCGGTGTGCCGATGGTCGAAGCGCTGGACTCGGTGGCCGGTGCCTCGGGCAATGCGGTGTATTACGACGCCACCATCAAGATCAAAGGCGAAGTGGCCACGGGGGCCAGTCTCACGGCTTCGCTCCAAGAGGCGAAGATATTCCCGAACATGCTGATCCAGATGGTCTCCATCGGCGAGGAATCGGGCTCGCTCGATAGCATGCTAGGCAAGGTGGCAGACTTCTACGAGCGCGAGGTGGACGAGGCGGTGGATAATCTGTCCAGTCTGATGGAACCGATGATCATGGTGGTGCTGGGTACCTTGATCGGCGGCATCGTGGTCGCCATGTATCTGCCCATTTTCAAAATGGGCAGCGCATTCTGACCCAGCCCGGCGGGGCTCGATGACCGTATCTTTATCGTGGGGCTATTTAGGGTGGATCTAGGCTTCGCTTTCCTCGCGCTGACTTTCGGTTTGGCGATAGGTAGTTTTCTGAACGTGGTCATTCACCGTTTACCGCGCATGCTGGAACGGGAATGGCGACAGTCGTGCCGTGAATTGGCTGGCGACGCGCCGGATGCGCAGCCGAGATACGACCTGTTGCTGCCGCACTCTAGCTGTCCGGCTTGTGGGCATCGCATTCCCTGGTACGAGAACATCCCCGTCCTGAGTTATATCGCCCTCAAAGGGCGGTGCAGCGCTTGCTCGGCGCCGATTCATTGGCGCTACCCGCTGGTCGAATGTCTGACCGGCGCTTTGTTCCTGGCCGCGCTGTGGCATTTCGGGCTGGGTGCTCAGGCGGGGGCTGCCGCTGTGCTGTTGGCTACTTTGTTGGCGCTGGCCTTTATCGATTTCGATACCCATCTCTTACCCGACGACTTGACCTTGCCATTGCTTTGGTCGGGTCTGTTGGTCAATTTACAGTCTCTATTCGTCCCCATCGAAGAGGCCGTCGTCGGTGCCGTGGCCGGTTATCTCGCGCTTTGGTCGGTGTATTGGCTGTTCAAGCTGACGACGGGTAAAGAAGGTATGGGCTATGGCGATTTCAAATTGCTCGCTGCCCTTGGCGCTTGGTTGGGCTGGAAGATGCTGCTACCGGTCGTGCTGCTGTCGAGCATCGTGGGTGCCGCAATCGGCATCGGTTTGATCGCGTTCCGCGGTCATGATCGCGCCAAGCCGATCCCATATGGCCCCTATTTGATCCTGGCCGGCGGTATCTGCTTGTTTTGGGGGCAGGCCTTGATCCGGTTTTATTTGCCGAACTGATATGTCTCCGATGAGGCGGCTATTCTGCATCGGCCTGACCGGTGGCATCGGCTCGGGCAAGAGCACGGTGGCCGAGATGTTCGCCGCGCTGGGTGTGCCGATCATCGATACCGATGTGATTGCGCGCGAGTTGACGCAAGCGGGCGGGGCGGCGATGCCGGCCATTCGAAAAGAATTCGGCGATACGGTGGTCGAGCCGAGTGGTGCGATGGATCGGGTGCAGATGCGCCTATGCATCCTCTCCGACACGATGGCGCGCAGCCGGTTGGAGGCCATCCTGCACCCGATGATTCAGGCCGAGGCCAAGCGGCGCCTGGAGGCGCTGTCCGGTGCCGGCTATGCCATATTGGTCGTGCCGCTGTTGGTCGAGTTGGGAACTTACCGCGGCATGGTCGATCGGGTCTTGGTCGTGGACTGCGAAGAGGCCATGCAATTGGCCCGTGCCTGTCGCCGTGACGGCCGGAACGAGGCCGAGGTGCGCGCCGTCATGGCATGGCAAGTCTCGCGCCAGGACCGTCTGGCCCAGGCCGACGACGTGCTTAACAATACCGGCGACCTGGCTGCGCTGCGCGCCGCCGTAGGCGAGCTACACCGGAAATATCAAAAAATGGCCGGCGAAGCGGCAGAAAACATTGCCTAAACCCGTATCCGTCCTGCACAATGCGCAGTCAACAGGGGACATCATTCGGGCTGCCCAGCTTGCCGATTACATACGAGTTTCCGCTTCACGAGCGCATTCGCACTTGGCTCAGGCTGGAAGATCTGTTCGATAAAGCACAGTTCTTCATCGGCATGGATAGCCCACGTGCGCATCATGCTGCGCTTCTTTCTCTGCTTGAGTTGGCGGAAGTCACCACGCGTCCCGAACTGAAAAGCGAATTGATCCAGGAGTTGGAACGGCAGAAGGTTGGCCTGGAGAGCCTGTCCAACAACCCGGCGGTCGATCGTGCGCGACTGGATGCGGTGTTGGCCGAGATTGCGTCGTCGCTTGCCGATCTCCACGGCATGAGCGGCAAGGTCGGACAGCATCTGCGCGAAAACGAATGGCTGTCGAGTATCAAGAGCCGTTCCAGTTTGCCGGGCGGACTATGCGGTTTCGACGTGCCTTGTTACCAGCACTGGTTGCATCAGCCTTGG
>JAJZTV010000174.1 GCA_021847385.1 Pseudomonadota bacterium
GGATGCCCTCCAGGCTGGAGCTGGTGCGCTGCTTGGCCCGCTTGGCCCGGTGGCCGGTGATGGCGAAGCGGTGCGCCTCGTCGCGCACCTGCTGGATCAGGTGCAGGGCCGGGTGATCCGAGGGCAGGCCGATCGCCTGCTCCACACCCGGCCGGAACAGCTGCTCCAGCCCCGGCTTGCGCTCTTCGCCCTTGGCCACGCCGACCATGGGCAACTCGGCCAAGCCCAACTCGGTCAACACCTCGACCGCCACGTTCAACTGGCCCTTGCCGCCGTCGATCAACAATAGATCGGGCAAGGCGCCCTCGCCTGCCGCCAGTTTGCCATAGCGCCGGCTCAAGGCCTCGCGCATCGCGGCGTAATCGTCGCCCGGCGTGATGTCCGTGACATTGAAACGACGGTATTCCGACGACTGCATCGCCCCCTTGTCGTAGACCACGCAAGACACCACCGTGGCCTCGCCCAGGGTGTGGCTGACGTCGAAGCACTCGATGCGGTGGATGCCCTCCTCGCCCAGCACCTCGTTCAGCGCGGCCAGCCGCTTCTCCTGGCTGGCGCGCTGGCCCTCGCGCGCGGTCAGCGCCAGCTCGGCGTTGCTCTGGGCCATGGCCAGCCAGGCCCGGCGCTCACCCACCGCATTGGTCAGCAGCTGCACCTTGTGCTCGGCCACTTCGGTCAGCCAGTCCTCCAGCCCCTCGGGCGCGGCGGCGGCATCCAGCACCAGGAGCGGCGGCACCGGCCGGCCGGCATAATGCTGGGAGACGAAGGCCTCGACGATCTCGGCCGCCTCGGTTTCCTCGCCCGCGCTGGGGAAGAAGGCCCGGCCGCCCAGGCTGCGGCCGCCGCGGATCATCATCAGATAGACGCAGACCACCGGCGCCTTGATCGCCACCGCGATCACGTCGGCATCCTGCGCGCTGCGGCTCTCGACGAACTGCTTCTCGCGCACCCGGGTCAGCGCCTGCACCTGGTCGCGGTAGCCGGCCGCCGCCTCGAACCGCAGTTCTTGCGAGGCCGCCTCCATCTTCGCCGTCAGCTCGCGCGCGAGCTCGTCGTCCTTGCCCTGCAGGAACAGCAAGGCATTGGCGACATCGCGCGCGTAGTCCTCGCCTGGAATCAGTCCGACGCAAGGCCCGCTGCAACGCTTGATCTGGTAGAGCAGGCAGGGCCGCGAGCGGTTGGCGAACACCGTGTCTTCGCAGGTGCGCAGGCGGAACACCTTCTGCAGGATCTGGATGCTCTCGCGCACCGCATACGAATTCGGGAACGGCCCGAACACCCGGTCGCGCTTGTCCGGCGTGCCACGGAAATAGGCCAGGCGCGGCCAGGCATGGCCGGTCAACAGCAGATAGGGGTAGGACTTGTCGTCGCGAAACAGGATGTTGTAGCGCGGCGCCAGGCCCTTGATCTGGTTGTTCTCCAACAGCAGCGCCTCGGCCTCGGACCGGGTCGCCGTGATCTGGATGTCGCGGATGCGCGCCACCATGTGCCGAATGCGCGGCGAGAGGTCGGACTTCTGGAAATAGCTCGACACCCGTTTCTTCAGATCGCGCGCCTTGCCGACATAGAGCACCTCGCCGCCCTCGCCCAGCATGCGGTAGACGCCGGGGCGGTTGGGCAGGGCCTTGAGGACGGCGGCCGGGTCGAAGCCCGAGCAGGCAGGGTCGGCGGTTTCGGTCATGGGAGCAAGTTTATTGCACTCCGCTTGAAATGAGCGCAATGCTTGCCTGGGCATGCGCTTAAGCCATGCAGCCGGAACACTTATCGAGTAACCGAATAAATGCGGGCCACTCCATTCCTGATCTAAGGCAGAACCCGTAGGGCGACTTCGCGGAGCAAGCCGCCGAGTAGTTTGATCGACCCCACCCCCGGCTTTTATCCGCGCAGAACGGGGGCAATTACACCCTACTCACTCCTTATCCAACAACTCCCCCGCCATCGCCAATCCGCGTCCGGCAACTTCTCGAAGGCATATCGGTGTAGTGCCTGGGTTTGCCGCCGATGCGCTCCAAGGTATCGATAATCTCCTCGGCGACCTGCTTTTTCTGTCGCGGCCGAGGCCGCCAGCGAACTTGACGATGGCGGCGGGCACGGTCAGGCCGCCTGATTGGCTTTGGCCGCGTCACCATGAAATGGTGACTGTTATCATCCTGGGCAGACACCCCGGAGATTCGACGATGCACGCCCCCGACCGCCACCGCCTGCTCAAGCTCATTGCCGCCGCCTGCCTAAGCATCGGCCTGCCGCTGTCCGGCCCGGCCTTTGCCGCGCCGGATGAGATTCAGGTCTACACCGACGACATGGATGCGCCGGGCGACGTAGGCCTGGAGTTGCATATCAACTATGTGCCCAAAGGCGCCAAGACGCCGAGCTATCGCGGCGAGATGATCTCCAACCACCGCCTGCAGGTCACGCCGGAGTTTTCCTACGGCTTTACCAAGGAACTCGAGGGCGGCCTGTATCTGCCCTTCGCGCTGTCCGGCGATGGCAATTTCTACAACAACGGTCTACGCCTGCGCCTGAAGTACATCGCCGAACAGCCGGAGAACAGCGCCTTCTTCTGGGGCCTCAACACCGAGCTCGGTTATTTCACGCGCCGGGTCTCGGACAGCACCTGGGGCATGGAGTTGCGGCCGATCTGGGGCGTGCGCTGGAACAAATGGACGTTCGACATCAATCCGATCATCGATCTGCCGCTCTCCACCGGCGGCATCCGCTCCGCCGCATTCGAGCCTGCCGTCAAGTTGTCGCGCGAGGTCGCGCACGGCGTGGAACTGGGCATCGAGCATTACAGCGGCCTCGGGCCGTTGCGCGATTTGTCGCCGGCCTCCCAGCAGGAGCATAGCGTCTACGCCGTGGCCGACGTCGCGCTGAAAGGCATGGAACTCAACGTCGGTATCGGCAAGGGCTACAAGAACACCGAAGACGAATGGGTGATGAAGGCGATCGTCGCCTTGCCCATCGACTAACGCTGCGACCGGGTCAGCCTAATCGCCCTCATCCAGCAATTCCCCGGCTATCGCCCAGTTTGCGTCCGGCAGTTCCTCGAAGGCGATATAGGTATAGCGCTTGGGCTTGCCGCCGACGCGCTCCAGGGTGTCGGTAATTTCTTCGGCGATCTGTTTTTTCTGTTCGCGGCTAAAGGTGCCGGCGAGCTTGATGGTGACGACGGGCATGGTCGGACCTCCTATTGGCTTTGGCTGCTTCACTTAACATCGGCTACGCCGAAACTTCATTGTCAGAACGGATGCGGGCGAACACGACCTTGAACATCTCGGGCGTGAGCCGGCGGGTTTGGGTGTTGTAGCGGCTGCAGTGGTAGCTGTCATAGAGCCGCCGGCCATCGGGCAGCACGTGCACGGCCGCATGGCCGAAGGGGTGGTCCTTGAGCTTGAGGCCCAGCGCCCTGAGCACGGCGCTGTGGGCGATCTGGCCCAGGGCGAGCACGGCGGCATGCCTCGGCAAGGTTTCCAGTTCGGCCTTGAGATAGCCGTTGCAGCGCTTGATCTCGTCCGGCGTCGGCTTGTTCTCCGGCGGCACGCACTTCACCGCGTTGGTGATGCGGCAGCCGATGAGTTGCAGGCCATCGTCGGCCGCCACCGATTGCGGCAGGTTGGCATAGCCGAATTGGTGCAAGGTCTCATACAGCAACACGCCGGCATAGTCGCCGGTGAACGGCCGACCGGTACGGTTGGCGCCATGAAAACCGGGGGCCAGGCCGACGATCAACAGGCGCGGATCGGCGGCGCCGAACGGCGGCACCGGCCGGCCGAAGTAATCGGGCCGCGCGGCGCGGCAATCGGCCAGAAAGGCGGCCAAGCGCGGGCAGGCCTCGCACCGAGGCTCGAACCGGTTCAATGCAGATGCGCCGGCGGGCTGTCGTGCCCCTCCGGCATCTCGGCATGCACGCTCTCGCCCTCGGGGTTGGGGTAGAGCGGTGCGCCGCAATCGTCGCAGTATTCGAGCGGGAAGCGCTGGCCGTGCAGGATCACCTCGCCGATGCCGGCCTCGCGCAGGATGCGCTCGATCTCGGTCGGCGTCTCGCTGCTTTCCTCTTCCGGGCCGAGCAAAGGCCACACGACGCCGTGCACCAACTCGTCGGAGCCGGTCAGGGCAAAACCGATGCGGTATTCGACCAGCCAGCGGTCGTAGAACGGCGCGATCACCGCGCGCATCAAGCCGGCCGGACTGCCCAGCATGGCTTGCAGATAGGCCACGGCGGCGCGCAGGGCATAGGGCCGAATCTCGCGGTCGGCCTGGCGCCAGGCGGCGAAATAGGCATCGGGCAACAGCAGTTCGAAGGCGCAGCCGGCCATGACCGATTGCAAGTTCGCACTGCCCTGCTCGCGCCATTGCGCCAGGGCCTGCTCGCGGCTGCCGTCGGCCTCGTTCCAGCGGAACAACGGCCGGCCGGCCGGCACGGTTACGGCGACCAGCAGATAGCGCACGTCGGAGACGAAGGCGGCGGTCTCCGGCATCTTCTTGGCCTCGATATTGAAGTCGCGGTTCTCCAGCGCCGTCGGCCACAGTTCTTCGGCGAACTGCCGGGTCTCGCCATAGCCGCGCGGCAATTGGTCCGGGCTGAACAGGTAATCGACCACGGTAAAGCGCACGCCCTCGGCCAACACATGCGCCGCCAATTG
>JAJZTV010000175.1 GCA_021847385.1 Pseudomonadota bacterium
TTCCGATCTCCCACCATCAAGACCAGGCCGCGCTTTTCCATCATCACGTCTTTGAGCACCGGCGGCAGGCCCAGGCTGTCGAAGCTCGGGATGGTGGTGTTGATCGTGCGGCAGACCATGCCCGGCATGCCGCGCTGGACATAGGCGTTCATCCGGAACCGGCCGATGCCCTCCAGGCTGATCGCCCAGTTGCATTCGTGGGTCTCCTGGAACTCCTGGCGCTGCTTGTCGTTCATCACCGAGGCGACCAGTTCCTCGGCCTGCTCGCGGGTGACCGGCGTGTTGTTCACCGGCGTCATCTCGCCGTGCAGCTTGATCGACGGCGGCGCGCCGACCGTGACGAACAAGTCGGAACCGCCCTTGTCCACCATCAGCTTCAACAGCCCGGAGACGAATTTGAAATACTGGCTATCGGTCTTCATCACGCCCTCATGCTTGCCTGCGCCGATGGCGCCCGTGCCCTGAAAAATACGCCGGCCAAGCCGGCCTTGTCCACCGCCGTTCCGCTTTGCCCGCAAAGCGCATCACGGGACAACGATCTTCCGATACAAAGCGGTGGAGCCGTCCGCCGCCTTCAAGCTCAGGCCGCTCTGATCCAGCACGTATTCGAGACGATGAACCGTGCCCGGTTCCTCCTCGGCCCCGCACTGCGCGTTGGCGTCGTTGGCCACAATGGTGACCGTGATGACATTGCCGCTCACGACATAAGTCGCCGCGAACGAGCAACCGGCGGCGTCCACACCCACCATCGTGTCGGTGGCGTCGAACGCAATATAATCCGGCGGCTGGCCGAAGAAGAGGCCGGTGCTCGACACCATCTGCCACACCCCCTCCAAGGTAACCGACTGAACTTGGATGGCAATCCGGCTGTATTTGCCGTTGGCCAGCATGTCGGCTTGGTCCAAGCCATAGCCGACATAGAACGCGATTCCCGGCAATTGCGTGGAATCCAGGCCGGCGACGAGGTCGACCGCATGGCTGCCGAGCGTCCCCTTGAAATAGGCCGGAAAATCGCCGCCGCTCCACAGCGACCACGTACCGCTCGCCTGTTTGAAAAAGGCCATGCCCGGCAGCGTCGCGACCGCATAGACCGCGCCTGGCTTGCCGGCGTCCTCCGGCGCGACCTGCAACGTGGCCTTGAGCGTCAGCTTGTCCGGCGAGCCGGTGGCGCTGCCGACGATGCTGAAATTGCCGGCTGCCGCCGTACCGGCCAACAGCACACAAACAAAACAGAGCAGGCAGCGCCATGTCTTCATTTCGACTCCAAGGTCGTGACGCCGTCCCAGTCGGTAGGCCAGCCCGCTTCGCGCAGGCTTTGCAACCGGGCGAGAAAGGCGTGGGCCACCGGGTCGTCCGGATAGGCCTCGACCACCGCTTGCCAGCGGCCTTGGCACGCCTCCCAGTCGCCCTCGCGATAAGCGGCCAAGGCGGATTCGCTCATGGTCTTCAGTCGCACATCGGCGCACGGCGTGTAGATCGGCACGCCCAGATGCTTGCCCTTGACTCGCACCGTGTCCACGTGGCGCAGCATCAACTTGTCGCCGATGGCCTTGGCCACGCTCTCGGAGATCAAAATGCCGGTACCGTAAACCTTGTTCACGCCCTCCAGGCGCGAGGCCAGGTTCACCGTGTCGCCGACCGCGGTGTAGTCGAAGCGGCCGACGCCGCCCATATTGCCGACGATGCATTCGCCGCGATGCAGGCCGATGCGCATGCGCAATTCCGGCCCGCCATGGGCCAGCAGGTCTTGCCGCATCAGCGCGATCTTCTGCTGCATCTCCACCGCCGCCTGCACCGCATGCAGGGACTGTTCCGGGTCCGCGATCGGCGCACCCCAGAAGGCCATCACCGCGTCGCCGATGAACTTGTCCACCGTGCCCTGGTACTGGAACACGATCTCGACCATCTCCGACAGATGGCGATTCAATATCTGCGTCACCTGCTCCGCGCCCAAGGCCTCGGAGATCGTGGTGAAGCCGGCCAGGTCGGTGAACAGCAGCGTCAGCTCCTGGCGCTCGCCACCGAGTTTCAATTGCTCCGGGTGGGCGATCATCTTTTCGACCACGAGCGGCGAAACATACATCGAGAAGGCCTGCTTGATCTGGCGGCGCTGCCGTTGCTCGATGAAATAGGCGACGCCGCCTTGCGCCAGGTAAATCAACAGCACCGTCAGCATGGCCTGAGCGACCGGCAACCACAGCAATTCGCGGCTGAACAACAGGTAGTTGGCCAGGCCGATCGCGCCGATCAGCCCCAGGCCGATCAGGCCGCTCTTGATCGGCTGCCAGCGCCGCATCGTCAACAGCGACAAGGCCGCCGTGCCGAACCACAAGCCGAGCGGCCAGGATCCCGGGGCCTCGCGGATGGTCTCACCGCTGATCATGTTGGCGATCAGGTTGGCATGGATCTCCACTCCCGGCATCAGCTCCTTGCTGCTGGCGAAATACGGCGTCTGGAACATATCGGCCTGGGCGCTGCCGACCTCGGTGGTCGCCTTGAGGTCGCGGCCGATCAGCACGATATTGTCCTTAAGATACTCGCGCCAATTCGGCGGCAAATACTTGTCGGGTTCGAGCATCTGGTAATAGGGGACGTATTTGAAGGTGTGCGGGCCGCCGAGATAGCGGATGCGCATATCGTCGCCCGCCTCCATCCGGCTCACGACGCCGGGGAATAGCCGGTCGAAACGGTCGAGCACCTGATGCCAGAAGGCATCGCGGAACACCGGCACCGTGCGCTGCACGCCATCCGGATCGAGCTGCACCGAGGCGAAGCCCGGCACGGCACCGGCGGCGGTCAATTCCTTGTCCGGCTCCACCCGCAGCCATTGCCGCACGCCGTCGGTCTCGCGGTAGAGCAAGTCGGCCGCCAGCACGACATTGCCGGCCCGGCCGATCGCCTCGGCGAAGGCCTTGTCGTCGGTCGGGTTGGACGGCTCGGAGAACACCACGTCGAAGGCGGTGACTGCCACGCCCGCCTCGCGCAAGCGGTCGAGCAACTTGCCATGCCAGGCCCGTGGCCACGGCCATTGCCGTTGCAGGGCCGCGAACGAGGCCTCGTCGATGCCGACGATGGTGATCGGCAGTTCGACCCGCCCCGGCGCGGTGGCCACGACCAAGCGGTCATAAAGCCTCAACTCCAAGCCGCGCCAAAGTTCGGTTTGGCCGACGAGCAAGGCCAGCAAAGCTGCCAGTGCGCCGGCCCACGGCAGCCTATACCGATTGAGTGCGGCGAGGAGCGGCGCGACCCGCATCACCATCAGAAGCGGTACAGGGCCTGGACGCCAAACACCGGCGAACGCGTCGTGGTCGATGCCTTGTTCGAGTAGAGGTTGTCGACAATCGCCTCGACCGACCAATGTTTAGCAGCGTCCTCCCAATAGCTGCGCAGGCCCAGGTTCCAGCCGCCGCTCAGGCGCTGCGTGTTGGCCTCGTCGGCGAAACGCTCGCTGCGGTAAGTCAGGGTCGTGCCCAGTTGCCAGCGCGCCTTGGGCAGCCAATCGGCGCCAACACTGAACAAATGCCGCGGCAGCCACGGCACCTTGTTGCCGCGGAAGGCCGTGCCAGTATTGCGGCTATCGTTGTGCTGATAGCGCAGGTTGGCCGACAGCACGTTCGACAGCACACGATTCAGCCCGAAGCCAAGACTATCGACCTCGGCCTCGCCGAACTCGGGGGTCGCCTCCCAGTAATCCAGGGCCTGCGGCGACAGCCGGTTGCGGTTACGCAGACGATCCAGATCCTGCAAATTAAAATCCGAAACCAGGGTGCCGCCCGGATTGGCGAGATTGTCCACCTTCTTGTGGTCAGCGAACCCCATCAGGAAGGTCTTGGCATCGGCCTCCCACTCGTATTGGGCACGTGCACGCTTCATCTCACCGCCCACCGCCACCAGCCGGTCATCCAGCGAGATACCGACGGTATCGACCGGCGCCAAGGTATTCACTGCGGCACCGCGCCGCCATTTCTGCGCTGCCAGACGTAGGGTATGACCATCCAGCGGATGCCAAGCCAAACCGATGCGCGGGTTCCATTCCCGAATATTGCGGTCGACCAGTTCCTTACCCTCACTCAGCACAATGTCCGAAAAGAGCACCGCATCGTCGACGATATAACGCTTGTCCAAGCGAACGTAGTTCAGGTCCGCCTGCAGCAACACCGCGTCGCTCAGTTTGAAACGATTGGAGACATAGAGCTCGCCCGAATCGTGCCGGGTGGTCTGGCCCAATCGGGCCAAGGCCGGGGTGAACTCTTCCTCGATGTCCAAACGTTTGTCCTGCCCGGCGAATTCCATGCCCCAGCTCAACTGATAGCGCGGATTGATGTCGACGCTGTGGCGGAACTGGAGGTCGTGCTGATTGGTATTGGCCCGGTAATTGTTCAGGCTGCCGTTGGCACTTACCGGCGTATCGAGCAAGAACAGCGAATTGAGCAGATCGGACAGTTCGGGCGCGAACAGCGTGCCGTTCGCCTTGATATTGTCCCGCCCATCGCCGACCTTGAGCCAAACATGGGATGTCGGCGACAGCTTGTAGTTGGCGCCGACATCCAGCCGCCGGTTATACAGATCGAAACGGCTGTCGGTAATGCCGATTGTGGGATCGGCCATGCGCGCCTCGATCGGCGAATCGGTAC
>JAJZTV010000006.1 GCA_021847385.1 Pseudomonadota bacterium
CGGGCGGCGGTGGGTGCCTTCCTCGGGGTCGCCCGGCAGTTCGTCGACGAAGCGGTTGTCGAAATTCAGGTTCAGCATTGCAGCGCAATTCGGGTGAAGGCTATCGCCGCATCATAACGGAATGCGCGTGCGCATTAGCCCTGTGCTTTGTAGGGGAGATGCCGCGTCAACTCGGCTTGGTAGTCCTGCATGGCCTCGGCCTCGCGCGCCAGGTGGCGGGCCAGCAGCTCGCGCATGCGCGCGTCGGCGATCCAGAACGCCGACCAGGTGGGCACCGGCTCGAAGCCGCGCGCCAGCTTGTGCTCGCCCTGGGCACCGGGTTCGAACCGTTGCAGGCCATGGGCGATGGCATAGTCGACGCCGGTGTAATAACACAGTTCGAAGTGCAGGCCGGGGCAGGCGATGTCGGTACCCCAATGCCGGCCATAGAGCCGCTGGCCGTCGCGATAGCAGATGGCCGAGGCCACCGGCTGCGCGTTTCGCCAGGCGATGAACAGCACCATTTGGCGGCCCAGTGCCTTGCCCACTTGCTGAAAGAACGCCAAAGAAAACGCCGGGTGGTTGCCGTGGCGCAAAAAGGTGTCGCGGTAGTGGCGGTGGATGGCCGGCCATAACTCGTCGTCGACCTCGTCGCCGTGGCGGACCTCGATGCGCAGGCCGGCCTCGGCCACCGCGCGCCGCTCGCGCTTCAGCTTCTTGCGCTTGTCGGCGCTGAAGGTGGCCAGGAAATCGGCGAAGTCGCGATAGCCCCGATTGAGCCAATGAAACTGCACGCCGCGCCGCAGCAGCAGGCCGGCCGCCTCCAGCGCGGCGCGGTCGGCCTCGCGCACGAACAGGCATTGCCAGCAAGAGGCCTGCAACTCCGTCGCCAGCTCTTGCGCGGCGGCGATCAACTCGGCCTGCACCGCGGCACCGTCGCTGCGGCCAAGCAGGCGCGGGCCGGGCGAGGGCGTGAACGGCACGCCGCTGACCAGCTTGGGGTAATAGTTGAGCCCGGCCTGGCGCCAAGCCGGCGCCCAGTTCCAGTCGTGGGAGAAATCGCCGAAGGAGTGCTGGCGCAGATACAGCGGCAACAGCCCGGTCAGGTTGTCGGCCGCGTCGCGTAGCGTCAGGTGCATGGGCCGCCAGGCCAGGTCTTCGCCTGCGGCGCCGCTGGCCTCGGCTGCGCCGAGAAAGGCGCGGCTGACGAAGGGGTCGCCTTCGGTCGCAAACGTCTGCCAGTCCGCCGCCGGTAGATCCAACGCGCTGCCGAGCAAGACCGTGCGCATGGTCAGCCTTTGCGCCAGACCGGGTGGCGGTTTTGGCTCGGCAGGGCGTGTGCCTTCGGCCGCAGGCCGAGCCTGGTGGAGCACAGCTGGCGGGCAAGTATCAGGTCGTCGTCGATCATGTCGGTTGCATATCGGGCAAGTGGGCCGGCGTTGCTTTGGCGATCAAGCGGCAGATGCTTGCGCCGTTCCCCTGGCATTTTCCTTCGGGCGATCCGCTCCGCAAATTCACATTTACACAAAACCGAGCGTCTTTGCCTGGCGTTTATCAACAAGGGAGAAACCGCAATGAACCCAAGCCGCACCCCCATCACTTTGGCGTTCGTGCTGGGCGCCGTCATGTTGGCGACCGCGATACCCAGCGAGGCCTTTGTCAATTGTAACGATGCCAATCAGGTTGACAATGTGGCCTTGCAGACCGCCGGCACCATCACTGTCGGTACCCGCTTGAACCCCAATATCAATCGGCGCCATGTTTTTTGCGGCGAAATCAATGCCGGCGGCAATGCCGTAGGTTTCCACTACCGTGAAAACGGCGAGGAGCCGCGGCGCGGCGCCCGGGTCGGTTCCCCCTTGCAGGCGCAAATCACCGCCGGCATCAACTACATCATCGACAGCGGCGCACCTGCCCACGACCGGCGCTACGTCGCAAACGGCGTGCAGGTCTGGGACACTATGACCAACGCTTGGGTAGCCAAGGCTGTGCCCTCTACCATGTTCCCCGATAACTGCACGCCAGCGCAGATCGTCAACTCGATCCGCTACGCCTATACCCATGCGGCCACCATACCCGGCCTGGGCGGCGGCGCTTTTTCCGGTCCTTCGGCACCGCCGAACGCCAACGTCAACTACTGTTATGGCGTCGACAATACCGGTGGTATCAACGTGCCCTTCCCGATCGGCGGCTTCCTCAACAATCCCGGCGGCGGTGCTAACTGGATCATCAACAGCGCCTTCCCGGCGGCGGTGTACTGAGCTTGAAGCGAATTGGCCGCTGCCGGCTAAGACCGGTGGACGGCTTCAAGCCTTACGCCAGACCAGGCAACGGTTGTTGGCCGGCATCGCGCGGTCTTCCACCAGCGCGAGGCCGATGGCCTCGGCCAAGGCGTTCACCTGCTCGAAATCGCGGATGCCCTGGTGGGCGCCGCGTTCTTTCAGCCAGAGTTCGAACTTGGCGTTGCTCTCGCTGGTGAACCGGCCATGGTAGTTGAACGGGCCGTAGACGATCAGTTTGGCATCGTCGGCCAGAATATCGGCCAGGCCGGCGAAGGTGCGCTCCACCTCGGCCCAGCTCATGATGTGCAGGGTGTTGGCGCTGAACACGGCGTCATAGCGTTGCGGTGGCCAAGTGCCGGTCACGTCCAGCTCGAGCGCCGGCGGTGTGTTGGTCAACGCCGCATCGGCCAGCCACTGGCCGATGCCGGGCAGGTTGTCGGCCCGGTCGCTGGCCTGCCAAGTCAGGTGCGGCAAGGCCTCGGCGAAGTACACCGCGTGCTGGCCGGTGCCGCTGCCGATCTCCAGCAGCCGGCGGCGATCCAGCAGGTGCTCGCGCAGCACGTCGAGAATCGGCTCGCGGTTGCGCTCGCAGGATGGGGAATGGGGTTTTTCGGTTTGCTCCATCGGCGATCGCTAGCCCAGATAGTCCTTCTTGCCTAGGGCCACGCCGTTGTGGCGCAGGATGTCATAGGCCGTGGTGATGTGGAAGAACAGGTTGGGCAGGGCACGGTTGAGCAAAAACAGCTGGCCGCGATAGGTGGTCACCGTGTCGCCGCGCTTGATCGCCACCTCGCGTTCCTCGCTGCCGTCGATCTGGTCCGGCCTGAAGCTTTGCAGATAGGACACCACCTCGTGCACCCGCGCGATCAGTTCGGCAAAGCTCTGCTCGGTGTTGGCGAACTCGGGCGGCTCTACCCCGGCCAGGCGGGCGGCGCCGTTTTTGGCATGGTCGCAGGCCACCTGCACCTGCTTGGTGAAGGCGAACATGTCCGGGTACAGGCGGTAGTTGAGCAAGGTCGCCGGGTCGATCTTGTTCGCCTCGCAATGGGCCGCCGCTTTTTGCAGAATGGCGGCCAGGTTGGTCAAGGCATGGATGAACACCGGCACCGAGGCTTGGTACATGGAGATCGACATGGCGGGCTCCTGAATGGAAGGGGATGCGGGGAGGCAGCCTAGCACAGACTGGGCGCCAACTCGGCCAAGACCCTACTGGTAGCCGGCCCTCAGTCCTGTTCCATCGCCGCCTGGTATTGCCCGCGTTGGGCCAGGCCGTTCAACCGTGCCCGCTTGATGAAGGCCGCCTGGGCCGCGCCGATGTTTTCCGCCTTGCCCTGCCAGGTCGCCATGGGCGGTTCTTGTAGGGCGCGGGCATAAGAGAACGACAACAGCCAGGGCAGGTTGCTATAGCCGGCGTTCATGGCGTTGAGGTTGGCGCTGGCCTCTTGTGGGCTGAGGCCGCCGGACAGGAAATTGACGCTGGGCACCGCGGCCGGCACCGTGCGGCGCAGGATACGCACCGTGCGCTCGGCCACCTCTTCGGGCGAGGCCTTGGTGGCGCAGGCCTTGCCCGGCACCACCATGCTGGGCTTGAGGATCATGTATTCCAACCGTACCCGGTGCCGCTTCAAGGCGGCGAACACCTCGTTCTGCGCCGCCTCGACCACCGCCTCGCTCTGGGCAATGCCGTGGTCGCCGTCGATCAGCACCTCGGGCTCGACGATGGGCACGATGCCGGCTTCCTGGCAGATGGCGGCATAGCGGGCCAGCACCTCGGCATTGGTCTGGATGCCAAGCGCGGTGGGGTTGGCCGGGCCGATGGGGTAGACCGCCCGCCACTTGGCGAAGCGCGCGCCCTGCTCTTTGTAACCGGCCAGCCGCTCGGCCAGGCCGTCCAGGCCCTGGGTGATCTTGTCGCCGGGCGCGTTGGCCAGCGCGGTCAGGCCCTTGTCCACCTTGATGCCGGGCACGATGCCGGCGCGCCGGGCCAACTCGGGCAGCGGCGTGCCGTCGTCGGCCTGCTGGGCCAGGGTCTCCTCGAACAGGATCACCCCGGCGATGAACTCACCGACGCCCGGCGTGGTCAGCAGCAACTGCCGATAGGCCCGCCGGGTCGATTCGTTGCACTCGATGCCCACCGCCTGAAAGCGCTTGGTGATGGTGGGCGTGCTCTCGTCCGCGGCGAGAATGCCCTTGCCGGGCTGCACCATGTCGCTGATGGTGGCCTGTAGCTCTTCTTGAATGGTCATCGTGTCCCCCACTTGTTGAATTGCTCGACCCATTCAGTGTAGGCAATGCAGGCGCGCATTCCCGGGTTTTAATCGGGCCCAAGCCCGTTTATGCTTCTGTCCTGACATCAATCACGCGCATTTGCAGCGCCAGGCCAATGAAAAACCCCGCGCCGATGACAATCCCGGTCAGCGAAGTTCTCGTCAAATTCCTGGAAAACCTGGGCGTCAAATGCATCTTCGGCATTCCCGGCTCGCACATCCTGCCGGTCTACGACGCCCTGTACGATTCGCCCATCCGCTCGGTGCTGGTCAAGCACGAGCAGGCCGCGGGCTTCATGGCCGGCGGCCAGGCCAGGGTCAGCGGCGGGGTGGGCGCCTGCATCACCACCGCCGGGCCGGGCGCGACCAACCTGGTCACCGCCATTGCCAGCGCCTATGCCGACCACCTGCCGGTGATCGCCATCACCGGCGAGGCGCCGACCTACATCTTCGGCAAGGGCGGCCTGCAGGAAAGCTCGGGCGAGGGCGGCAGCATCGACCAGGTGGCGCTGTTCGCCGGCATCACCCGCTACCACAAGCTGATCGAGCGCACCGACTACCTGGCCAATGTGCTGATCCAGGCGGCCAAGCATCTGCTGTCGAAGACGCCCGGCCCGGTGGTGCTCAGCATCCCCTACAACATCCAGAAGGAAACGGTCGACGCGTCCATCCTCGACGCGATCAGCTTCAACCGCGCCAACGGCGAGGCCGTGATCGCCGAGGCCTACATCGCCAAGAGCGTGGCCCTGCTGCGCGAGGCCCAGCGGCCGCTGATCGTGGCCGGCTATGGCTGCATCCGCGCCGGCGCCCAGGCCACCCTGCAGCGCATCAGCCAGCGGCTGAACATCCCGGTCACCAGCAGCCTCAAGGCCAAGGGCGCGGTCGACGAGCGCTCGCCCCTGGCCCTGGGCAGCCTGGGCGTCACCTCCGGCGGCGATGCCCTGCGCTATCTGGAGCAGGAAGCCGACTTGGTGCTGCTGCTGGGCGCCAGCTTCAACGAGCGCACCAGCTACGTCTGGGACAAAAAGCTGCTGGCCGGCAAGCGGCTGATCCAGGTGGACAACAGCGCCCAGCAACTGGACAAGGTCTTCCGCGCCGACCTCACGGTGCACGCCGACCTGGGCGCCTATCTCGATGCGCTGGATGCCGCCATCGCGCAACAACAAGTCGAGGCCAAGGCGTCGGTCGACATCGCCGCCTTCATCGCCGCCACCCAGGCCCGGGCCGACAGTGCCGGCGAGCGCATCTTCGATGCCAAGTTCGACCACGTGCGCGCCTTCTATGCCTGGCTGGAGCGGCAGTTTCCCGACGGCCTGGTCATGTTCGACGACAACATCGTGTTCGCCCAGAACTTCTACCGGGTCTCGGCCAAGGACCGCTTCTGCCCCAACACCGGCATCTCCTCGCTGGGCTACGCCATCCCGGCCGCCATCGGCGCCGGCTGCGAGCTGAAGCAGCCCTTGTTCGCCATGATCGGCGACGGCGGCTTTCACATGTGCGCCATGGAGATCATGACCGCGGTGAACTACAACATCCCGCTCAACATCGTGCTGTTCAACAACAGCACCATGGGCCTCATCCGCAAGAACCAGCACCACCTCTACCGCGACCGCTTCATCGACTGCGACTTCGCCAATCCCGACTTCACCCTGCTGGCGCAATCGTTCGGCATCAATCACACGCGGGTGGAAAGCGAACAAGACCTGGCCCAGCTGGCGGCGCTCGACTTCCATCACGGCATCAACCTCATCGAGGTGATGATCGCTCAGGATGCCTACCCGAACTACTCTTCAAGACGTTAAGGCCGCATGAGCGGTTTCAACCCAACGCAGCTGGAACAAGCCCTATGGGCGGCGGGCGCCGACTTCCACACGCTGCTGGCCGACTACCAGGCCCGGTTCCGCGAGCAAGAGGCGCTGATCCAGCGGCAATGCCGGGAAAATAAAACCAGCGACGAGCGCCACCACTTCATCATCAGCATCCCCATCGCCGACCGGCCGCCGCACCTGCGCGCCTGCCTGGAGAGCATCCATCAGCTGTGCCGGCTGTATGACTACGGCGGCCAGACCCACGGCATCTGGGGCAAGGTCCAGGTGGTGGTGGCCGAGGATAGCCGCGATGCGGCCAACATCCAACGGCACATCGAGCTGGTGAACGAATACCGGGCCAAGGGCCTACAGGTGCATCACTTCGGCCTGGACGAGCAATACGCGCTGCTGCATTCGCTGCCGGCGGACACGCGAGCGCAGCTGGGCCACCTCCTCAGCACCCAGCCGCGCGAGCGCTTCTACCTCAAGGGCCAGGCGGCCAACCGCAACTTGAGCTACCTCAAGTGCCTGCAGCTCACCGAAGACAAGGCCCGCACGCTGTATTACCTGGTCGACAGCGACCAGCACTTTTGCGTCAACCGGCAAACCGAGGCCGGCGAAGAGGCGGTGTATGCGCTGAACTACTTCCACGCCATCGACCGGATCTTCCGCACCAGCGACACCCTCATGCTCACCGGCAAGATGGTGGGCGACCCGCCGGTGTCGCCCTCGGTCATGGCCGCCAACTTTCTCGACGACGTGGCCGCCTTCTTCACCCGGCTGGCCGGTTTGCCAAGCGGCGAGGCCTGCCGGTTTCACGGTGTACATAAGCAGCCGGGCGACGCCGCCTATCACGACCTGGCCAAGCTGTTCGGCTTCGACCACCAGCCGGCCACTTACGATTACGCCTGCCGGCTAAGCGGCGCGCATGACCATGCCGCCTGCCTGCGCGACTTCGCCGGCCGGCTGAACGCCTTCTTCTTCGGCGAGCACCTCACGCGCAAGACCTGGTTCAGCTACGGCAGCGGCCTTAGCCAGCTCAGCCCGGCGCGCACCGTCTACCCCGGCAACTATGTCGTCAACTACGCCGGGCTGAAATACATCATCCCCTTCGGTCATCTGCGATTGCGCATGTCCGGCCCCACCGCCGGCCGGCTCATCGCCGCCGAGATCGGGCCGCGCTTCGCCACCTGCAACCTGCCCAACCTACACCGGCGCATTACCGAGGCCGGGCTGGCCGACGACTTTCGCCCCGGCGTGGAATTGGGGCAGGAGCGCATCGACATCGCCAACGAATTCGAGCGCCAGTTCTTCGGCGACCTGATGCTGTTCACCACCGAAGCGCTGGTGAAGCAGGCTGACGTGAACCGACCCTTCGATAAGGTGGTGGTGGAGACGGTGCTGAACGAGAAAGAGGCCGAGCTGCTGGCGCTGTACCAGCAAAAGCACGCGGCCATCGTTGAGAAGAATCAACAATTGCACGCCCTGGTGTTCGAGGCCGGGCATTGGTGGCTGAGCGCGCCCGAGCTGGCCGGGGCCTTGCACCAGGTGCGCACCTTCGGTGCCAACATCGAGCGCAACTTCGGCGAACAGGCCCCGGCCTGGGGCCAAATCCAATCCGCCGAGCACCGCGCCCGGCGCAAAGGGCAGATCGTCGAGGCCCTGCTCAACTACCGGGCCGAGCGCCAGGCCTGGGACAGCCTGTTCTAACGGCGAATTCTTATCTCAAGAAATGAGAAAGGGTGGGTGCTGCGTCTAGCCATACACCGCATCGTGGTCGCTGACATTGACCGGGATGATCTGCTCGCCCTGAATCAGCAACTCGATGGTGATGCGGTAAGAAAGATTGATCGAAACTGAATGCAGCCCCTGCAACTTGCCGCTTAGGGCATGCAGGCGCAACGAGGGGTGGAAGGGGTTGGCCTCCAGCAGTTGCAGGGTCTTGAGGTATTGCTGGCGCAGTTCCGGGTGCCGTTTCAGCCAGCGCGCGGCGCGCCGGTTGTAGGCATCGGTGAAGACCAGCGTGTAGCTCACGCCAGCTTATCCAGCCGGGCCAGATGTGCCTCGGCCGATTCGCTCACGGCGCGGCCGGCCGCCAGGTCGGCGCGGGTTTCGGCCAGCGCGGCCTCCAGCTCGCACTCACGCAGATAGTGGTAATGGGCCACGTCCATCACCACAAAACGCTCCTTGCCGCGCACCGAAATCACCGCCTCGGGCTGCTCGTCCAGTGCGGCCTCGATGACGGACACGCCCTTGGTCTTCAAGTCGTTGGCGCTGATCGTAGCCATGGTCAATCCTTTACAAGTCAATGGTTTGCATTGAAGCATGCCATTAACAGTGCTGTCAATCGCACTATTATAGGTGCGGATTATTGGGTGATTTGTCGTTCTAAACGCGGCTGAATGCCCAGTAATGCGCAACATTGCGCAATGTATTGGTTGCGCGATATTGCGCATTAAGTATCAGCGGGTGTAAGCCCGCCTAGTCATCTACCCCCAGCGCATCCGCCGCCCGGGCCATGATCTGCCGGCGGCAGTCTTCATACACTGCCTGGGCCGGGCTTAGTACCTCATCCGGCACGGTCACGTGCGAGTAATCCACCGGGGTGCGGTCGATACGGCCGCTGTGGATGCGGGCGGACGAGTCGCCCTTTCGGGCCTTGCCGGTGTGGCTGAAGATTTGATAGCGCTCGCTCAAGGGCGAATCCAGCTCCAGCCAGTGGCTGAGCCTGGGCAGCAACTGCTCGGGCGCGCGCTGGAACAGCTCGGCATCGAAATAGAAAAAGGGCAGGGGGCTGGTGCGGCTGAACTCGGCCAGCGCCTGCAGCCGCGCCATGTAGTAGTTGGCCGCTTCAAGCGGCGAGGCATAAGGCTCGGCCGCCGCCTTTTGCGCGAACAGGTCGACAATGCTCTTGATCGCGTGTTCCGGCTGCAGCAGCGAAACCAGAACCTTCACCTGCGGCAGGCCCAGCTGCTCGGGCTGCAAGGCATAGTCGTTGTGCAGCAGCTTGTCGAACAGATAACGGCTGCCCGCCTTGAGCGCATCGCCTTCCAAAAACACCTCCAGCTGCCTGTCCAGCGCGGCGGCATCCTGATAGCTGATGTGCATTTCGTAATAGCCGTTGATCTGCGGGTGTGAGCCGAGAATATGCCCGGCCAGGCTGGTAAAGGCCCGCATATGGCTGAGCAGGAAGATTCGGGCGTGGCGTTCGGACATGGCGTTCATGGAATCGGACTTCATCGGGCAAGGCGGCAATCTGCCTTGCCACCCATTTGCACAGCCAGAATCATAACAATCTCCGCCCCGGCGGCGGGTAATCGACACGGCGGTCGCGCAGGTGGTTGCCGCCGCGAAAGCCATGGCGGCGGAGCGGGGCAGGGGTGCAGTCTTTTAGCCATTAGTGTCAGGAATGACCAGGCTGCCCGACTAATCCAGGTAAACCGTGTGGGCCGGCGCACCTGGCCCACTGGCCGATTATCGTGAACACAGCCTAAACGAGCCAAAGCCCATGTTTTCAATGCGAATTCTGCCCACCCTCCTGCTCGCCCTCAGCCTGGGCACCCTGGCCAGTGCCTGCGCCAAGGAAACCCCCACGGCGTCCGCCAAGCCGGTCGTGAACGACCCCCATGCCCAGCTCGACAGCATCGTGCTCGGCATGGGTTGCTTCTGGGGCGCGGAAAAGCGCATGTCCGAACTGCCGGGCGTGGTCGATGTGGAAAGCGGCTATGCCAATGGCGACATCGCGGGCAGCTATCAAGCCATCCTCACCCACGAGCGCGCCGTGCGCGCCGGCCGCACCAGCCAGCGCAACCATGCCGAAGTGGTGAAGGTGAGCTTCGACCCCAGCCAAACCACGCTGGAGGCTGTGCTGATCAAATTCTGGGAAAGCCACGACCCCACCCAGGGCGACCGCCAGGGCAACGACGTCGGCAGCAACTATCGCAGCGCCATCTACACCCATGGCCCAGCCCAGCAGGAAATCGCCCAAAAAACCCGCGCCGTCTACCAGCAGGCGCTAAGCCGGGCCGGGCGAGGCGGCATCACCACCGAAATCGCGCCGCTCAAAAACTACTACCCCGCCGAGGACTACCACCAGGACTACCTCAAGAAAAACCCCAACGGCTATTGCGGCCTGGGCGGCACCGGCGTGAAATACCCCGGCTCGACCCATGCCGCGCCCGCCGTCACCCAGGCGCCCCGGCTGGACGGCAAGGCCCTCAACTTCGAGCGGCAACTGGTGGTGTTCGAGGCGGCCGACTGCGCCTTCTGCAAACAATTCAAGGCCGAAGTGCTCGACCACTGGCAGTCGCCCGTGGCCATCAAAAGCACACTCAACCCCACCGCCCCCACCGGCTGGCAACTGGACAAGGCCCTGTTCGCCACCCCCACCATCGTGCTGTTCGAGCAAGGCCGCGAAGTCTCGCGCTACACCGGCTACAGCGGCCAGGCCGCCTTCTGGCAGTGGCTGGGCTTTCAACTGCTGACGCCCGTGCAACGCAAGATCGCCTTCGAGCAAGGCACCGAGCGCCCCGGCACCGGCTCGCACCTGGATGAAAAGCGCCCCGGCACCTTTGTCGACCCCATCACCGGCGCGGCCCTGTTTCGCAGCGACGCCAAGTTCAACAGCGGCACCGGTTGGCCCAGCTTCTTCAACCCGGTGCCGGGCGCACTCACCCTGCACGAAGACAACGCCCATGGCATGAAGCGGGTGGAAGTGAAGAGCGCCAGCTCGGGCATCCACCTCGGCCACGTCTTCGACGACGGCCCGCCGCCCACCGGCAAGCGCTACTGCATCAACGGCAACGTGCTGAAATTCGTGCCCGACGCGGGCAAGTGAACGGCACCCGAAAAAACGCGCCAGCGAGCAAAAGGCCGCAGCCATAAAAAAACCCCGGCAAGCCGGGGTTTTTTGTTCAGCCAGAGCGCTTACGCAGCCAGAATATTCGCAGCCTGCTTGCCTTTGGGGCCGGTGGTGACATTGAAGCTGACGCGTTGGTTTTCTTGCAGCGACTTGAAGCCCTCTGCCTTGATCTCCGAGAAGTGCGCGAAGAGGTCATCGCCACCCGCATCCGGAGTGATAAAACCAAAGCCTTTGGCGTCGTTGAACCACTTAACAGTACCTGTTTCCATTACCTATTTCCTTTAATAAACACATTTGGGCGACATGCCCGATCTATCGAATATCAAGGGAAAAGAGGCCAACTGAAAGGTACCGCTAGTGAATCTTGAATCCTACAGACATAACTCAGACGTCTGGTGTGGGGATTAAGTTCAAGCTTATTTTGAATTAATCCGTGCCTGGCCTCGTTGATATGTGGGCGCGAGTCGAGAATATGCCCCGCCAGGTTGGTAAAGGCGCGCATGTGGCTGTGCAGGAAGATGCGGGCGTGGTTGCTAGGCGCGTATATGTTTACGTCAAAGATTTCATACCTTATGCGTCAGCTTTCTCAAACGCCTCAAGCATAGCCAAGGCCCGCTCATCAGGTTGTGCATCGTGCGTTTTGTCCTCAAGTGTCCCTGTATCGTGACGTGGCACATCCAAATTTAATCGTTCTCTCATTTCCACAACATCGTTTTCTTCCAACCTATTCAGGAAGTATTCAACAACTTTCTGCCGGATATTTTCGTCAATTATCCCCCCGATGGTCACACCTTTAACATCTATGCCAAAGATCGCTGCATACAGGAGCCCCGCAATAACAATCCGACGGCCTGCTTGGTCGCTGAATCCAAGGGAGCCCCAGATTGATCCAGGTGACATGAACTCTGCAACGGTCTTAAGCTCAAAATCACCAGTTCGCCTGAACTGCGCGAAGAGAGCATCAAAATCAGTGGCCGGGTCATACAGAATCGCCTCATATGATCGCGTAACCACTTCAAGCTCGGTGAGAATCCGAAAAACCTGGCTAACACTATAACTATTGATCGCTTCCTTCTGCTTAATCCGTGCAGATATGTAAACACGATCGCCATAGCGAAATACGGGGTAGAGGAGGTGATACAGCGCGGTCCAGTAGCTATCTATATTGAATACAGTTTGTCTTGCCGAGATGCTGCGTTTCATGGCCGTTGGTAAAGAAGACCGGCTCATCACAGGTCCCCATTGAACCGCACGCCTTAGCTTGTATGACATATCCGAGTATGAATTTTTATTTTCGTCATAAAAGTATCGAACAGGGCTTGTATCGACGAAGGGGTTGCCAATAACACGCCCTACAGAAAGGCTGCCTTCATCGATTGTCACAACAAGATCTCCTACAGAAATTTCGCCAAGAAAGGTCTTAACCTGGTTGAAATAGCTGTGAGCGCGGTACTTAGTCGCAGCTTCATCTCCTTTTTTGATCTCGCGCTGTTCAATAGATGACCTAAGAGCTTTCAAGTCTGGGTAATACGGATCATTGTGCGCACTGCCAGCTACAAGATCATCGATGTGCCCAATTGCCACCAACCCAGACTGTCTAAAGTGGCTAACAAAATCGCCTCTGGATGCGCGAACAACCCAATATCGCTGATTTTTTGGACGTTCAAATATCGCCAATGTTTTCATTCCCGTCCCCCTGTCCGAGAGTCAAAAATATGTTATTCGGTATCACCACCACGCGTTTCACCGACCTTTAAGCCCTGAAGGCGAAAAGCCTCGCCCACCAGCATTTCAAATTCCTGCCAGCTCATTTTCAGCAGGGCGCTCTGCTGGCAACTAATCTGCTCGACCAAGTGGATGTGCTTGCGTCGCTTTAAGGCCAAGACCAAAGCGCCGATCAGAAAGGCGGAAGGCAAAACGTACTGCCCAATCATGGCAAAGGTTTTCCATAGTTGTGCCGTGACCATGTCGCCAATTTGTCCGGGTACTGTCGCGATGGCTATTTCGCGCGTTGCATCGTGGCGTAAGGCAAGATAGGCCGCTATGGCCAATAATATGCCCAGCCACCAAGGCAGCTTGGCGGTGATCTCGATCAGGTCATCGAGCGCGCTTTGCTTTTGTTTACGTCGTGCCATGGTATCCCCCCCGCACATTTTTATTGTGATGCTGGTTTTAATGACTGCCTTGTAATTCCTTGAGTGTCCGGCCACTTGTGTCTTTCCACTCTATTCGGCCGTTCGCACTGCGACCGAGTATGACGGTGGCGGCAGTCGAGGGCGAGCTGAACACATAATCCTGGGTAAAACGGTAAACATCGCCATCGCATTGCAATACGCCATTGGCGATCAGTTCCTGGCGAAGGTCGTACATGCCGCGCACATGCTGCTGCATAGACGGCGCGGTCTCGCCCACTGCATGCGAGCCAGCCTTGACCACAAGGCCCTGGGTGGTCTCATAGCCAATGGCCTTCACGCCTTTGCCTACGCAGGCTAGCAACTCGTTTGTTTCAGTCACAGTTTTTGCCGTTGCTTGCTCAAAGGCGTGGATGCCCAGTACCGGCAGCATACCCAGTAGGTTGTCCAGAAAGACCTGCATATCGGCGCAATCCGATTCGGATAGGCTGGGTTCGGCCGGCTGGTTGCCGTTGTCCAAGGGCACGCGCTTGGCGGCCTTGGCAAGGCGGATCAAATTGGCTTCAAGGAATTGCACATGCGCCTTGTTGAGCTGGCCCGGCCCGGCGACGATGCAGACGGCACGATTCCAGAAATCCTTTTGCGCGTAGTGGCTGTCCAGACGTGGGCGAATCGGGTCGCCTTCGCCGATATACAACATTTCGCCCTCGCCGTCCTCGCGTGGGCCGAGCAGCAAGTAGACGCCGGTTTGCTCCAACTCCGCCCGTTGCCTGATCTTGGGCAATAAGGGGCGCGGAAAGACGATGGCCTTGCCTACCCAGTTTGACCTCTCGACGATGCGTAAACCGTCAGGGTCGCCATCGGCTACAAAAATCCGGAGTGAGAATGGTTGCATTCGAAATGCTCCTATTCGTTCTCGTCTCAGTGTTTAGGGTGGGCCGTAATCAATCGTGGGCATGGGTTGTGCGGTTGAACCTCCCATACCGTTCGGATGCAAGGCGTTGTGCCATCGGCGGCAGGGAAGTTGCAATCCACGACATAACGCGTGCCGTATTGATCGGTCTTTTGCTCAACCACAGGGTTTGAACGAGGGTGCGCGAGCAAGGCTTGTTCTAGACTCGCCCATGCGGTAACACTGAAGCTCAAGCCGATAAAGTACTTGGCCTTGGTTTTGCCAATGGGGTGGTCAATGTTCAGCAGGTAATCGAGAATCTTCTTTTGCTCGACAAAGGCGCAATCGAGATTGGGGATTTGCGGCATCACAAATCACCTGCTTTCTCGATTTGATCGGCCCTCAAGGTCACGACGATAGCGTTGTCGTTTTTATCGAGAAATTCGACGGCATAGGCCTCGCCCATTCGATAGACACTCACAATCGCGCCGACCGTGCCGCATTTTAGAACCGTGCTATCGGCCTTGTGGTCGGAGCTTAGGCGCACCACGTCGTGTTCCTGAAAAGCCTGCGCCGCCGGTGCGGGGGTGCCGTTGCCCACGAGGGCCTTGAGCTGTTCGCGCACGCCTCGCCCTGCTTCGTCCTTCTCCACGGCAAGCAAAAACAGATTGCCGCTCACCTTGGCCCAATACTCGCCGATCATGCGTTTTTCGGCCGAGTCGTCGTTGCTCTTGTAGCCCTCGCCCTTGTATTCCACCACCAACAGGCGGCCGTCGTTCAACTCGCAGACGAAGTCGGGGTAGAAGTTATCGCTCGATGTCGGCAGCCAGAAAGAAAACTCCGGGTAGCGCGGCAGATTGCGTACCCAATGTTTTACCTGCGGCATCTCGTCGATGGCTACGGCGCAATGGTATTCGTGGTCGGGTTGGTCGCGCGGCGCTTCCTTGAGATCGCCGATCACGCCGTAATAATGTTTCTTGAAATGGTAGCGGCCCTTGGAATAAGGCGGCTTGGCCGGGTACAGGCCCACGCCAAAGCGGAAGGTAAATTCCGCACCGACGCAGCCGCGTGGGTCTGGCCCCAGCAAGGTGAGTTGCAGGCCTTTGACCTGCGCCGTCGTGCGCAGCTTCTTCAAGCGTTCTGCAATCGAGTCCGACAGCCGGTTGCGGTGACGCACCAGCGCGGTCAAGGTATAGCCCTTCTCGCGCTGTAAACCCGTCACCACGCGATTCAGCCAGGCCAACATCTCGGTTTGCGGCAGGTCCGCTTGGCGTAGCCGGCCATCCAGCCAGCGCACCAGATCGGTTTGGCTGATCTCGGTGGGCACCAGATCGAGATTCACGCTGTACGCGGCCGTATCTTGCTCGACTCGGATGTGCCCCTTTTCAATGTCCACCAGATAGGGTTTGCGCACATCCTCGGGGTTGAAGCCCTCCAGGTCAGCCGATGCGTCTTGCAGCGAGAAGCCGCCCACGTCCACCAGGGTCATGCGGTCGGCCAATTCAAGTTCGCCCTGTTCGAAGCGCACGCACAGCATGGGCATGGGCTTGAACAGAATGCCGCGCGCCGAGGGCGAGAGCAGGGCCTCGTTGCGCAGCTCGAAGCGGCCGATCTCGCGTTCCATCTGGTCGCGTGCCTTGGCCGACACCGTGGCAAGCAAGGCGTCGCGTAAGTCGGGCGCGGGTGTTTCGCGCAGAGTGACGGTCACGCCACCCTCCGGCAGCGGCGTAATCTGCACATCGGCCAAGCTTTCTTGCGGCAGCATGGTCAAATCCGGTGCCTTGGGCAGGGTCAGCTCCAGCATGGGCGCGGTCAGGGCAAAGCTGCCGTCCGCGCTTTGTTCGAATAGCGGGGTTGTCGTGGGGAACACCGCCTGCGCCGCCTCCATCTCCTCGAAGCCCATGGCCACTAAGCGGTCGGCCAGATCGTTGGCCACCTCAAGCGTGCGCGGGCTGGCGACGTGGGCATAGGCGCGGTTGAGTAACGGGCTCTTGCGTTCGCGGGCATAGGGCATGCGCAGCACGCGGCCGAGCAGTTGTTCCATGTCCTTGCTCGACCCGATCTTCTGCAAGGTGCAGAAAACATAGGCAAAGGAACAGTCCCAGCCCTCCTTCAAGGCCTCCACGGTAATCACGATCTCGATGGGGCACTTGGCGTCGAACAAATCCAGGCCATCCAGTTCGCGCTGCTTGCCGGTGGCAATGGCAATGCGCTCGGCGGCAATATGTTCCTGGTCGATCAAGTGAGCTTTGAGTACCTCAACCGTCACTTCGCCGCTCTTGTCTTCGGCCTGGAACAGCAAGATGGGGCGGATGTAATCGGTTTCCTTGCTAGCCTCTTGCGCCAGCCGCTTGCGGGTCAGCAGCGCATCGCGCACCGCCTCCTGCCAGTTCGGGTGGGTGTGCAGCACGATGGGCAGCTTGATCATCTTGGCCGCCTTCAATTCCTCGGCCGACACGTGGTACAGCACATTGCTACGGTGCTCACCCTTGCGGATGGGCGTGGCGGTCATCTCGATCAGCGCCGCCGGCCGCAGCCGGGCGAAGGTGTCGTAGGTCAGCGGCGTGCGGGCGTTGTGCGCCTCGTCGATGATCACCACCGGCCGGTGCCAATACAGCAGGTTGGCGAAGCTACGCTTCACCTTGCCCAGGTCGGCGCGGGAAAGGTAGGGCTGGGCCTCCAAGTCCTTCTCGGTTACCCGCTCGAAATCTGCCAGGTCCGGCGCGCGCTCGAAGTGCGGCTCGAAGGCTTCTTTGTAGGCATACACGTCACGGCCCTGGGTCTCGTCCACGCGCAGGGTTTGCAGCGTGCCCACCACCACGATGGTTTTTTGCTCGAAATCCTGCGGCCGCAATTGCTCGCATTCGGTGATGTCCAGCACCCGCAGACCGTCCACGCCGAAGTGTTCCTCCAGCGCCTCGCGGTAGGGGTGGCCGGCCTGGCGTAGGGCGTTCAAGGTCTGCTGGCGGATGATGTTGCTCGGACACAGCCACAGCGCCAGTTGTCGGTCTTGCCCGGTGTAATGCCGGGCCGCGCTGGCGATGGCGTGCGCGCCCAACAGCGTCTTGCCGCCGCCGGTGGGGATGCGGATGCAGGCATACGGCGTGGCGCCGAAACCCTGGGCCAGATAGGGCGCAATCTCCGAAGACGGCATGTCCCACTCGCGCAAGGTCTGGCGAAAGGCCGCATCCAATCCCGCCTCGTCGGCCGCGCCGCGCGCCAGGTCGAAGAAGCGGGCCAGGGCATCCAGGGCTTCACTTTGGTAGCGTTTTAGTTCCAAGGGCATGGCCGGGCCTCAGCGCGCGCGAATGTCATAGGGAATTTGCTTGAAGCGAATCTGGTTGGCCGCCAGGCGCGGTGCCGACAGCCGGCAGGATTCGCCGTACACCACCTTCGGCCCATCGTGCGGCGGCAAGGCCGCCAGCACGGCCGAGGTCAGCACATTGCCACCCTGCGGCCGGCGGTCGCCGAGAATGCCGTTGTAGAGCAGGTAATAGGCCGTGCCCTCGTGCGCGCCGAGCAGGGGCGAAGGTGCGAGTCCTCTTCTGGGCACCCAAGGCGTGCGCGTTTCCTGATACCACACCCAGGCCGCCAAGGTGGCAAAGCGAATCTCGGGGTTGATGCCGCCATCGGCCAGAAACACCGGCTGGCCGAGCTTGAAGAAGCGAAAGCCGCCGCCGCCCTGCCAGCCCACGGCCTCGGAGATGCCGCCCTGCTCGCCTTCGACCACCTTTTGCAGGCGCGGCAGGCAGTGCGTGACCGCGTGTTCGCCCATCTCGATGCCGATGTAGCGGCGGCCCATCTTGTGCGCCACGGCGGCCGTGGTGCCGGAGCCGAGGAAGGAATCGAGCACGAGGTCGCCGGGGTTAGTGGCAATGCGGAGTATTTGCCATACGACACCTTCTGGTTTTGGTGTCGTAAATGTTGTTTCTTCATCGAATAACAACTTCACCTCGATTTTTGAGGTGCGGTTACTACCTACTAACTGATGTGGCCAAATGGTTTCCGGGGGGCGGCCGGCGTTTGTTTCGGCGTAAATTCGGTAGTATGGTGCCCAACCATTCTTGCCTCTTACCCACTCGATACGGTTTCCTTCTTCTGCAATTTTTTCAGCCCCCCATCTCCATCGGCCATCAGTTCCGTCTGGTTTTTTCGGCCAGACCTTGGTGCCATCAGGGGCTGTTAGTGCGTAATACATACTAGGCCGCGCTTCTCGTGTGTCCTCGCCACTACCCATGGCACGCAATGGTTTTGTGTAATAGCGTCGCCCCTGTTTATCTTCCTTGCTGTAGTGGTCCGCAACAGCTTCAGAAATACGATGTACTGAGAAGGATTCAATGTTTTTTGCAAACAGCAATATGTGATCGTGTCGTGATGAAAATAGCTTCGAGTCCATCTTTGGACTATCAGATTTTTCCCATATCACATTCGCTACGAAATTCCCCCGCCCAAACACCTCGTCCATCACCACCTTCAAGTAATGCGCCTCGTTGTCGTCGATAGACACCCAGATGCTGCCGTCCTCGGCCAGCAATTCGCGCAGCAGCTCCAGGCGTGGATACATCATGGACAGCCATTGGCTGTGTTCCAGGTTGTCGTCGTAGTGTTCGAAGGCGGATCGGGTGTTGTAGGGCGGGTCAATGTAGATGCATTTCACCCGGCCGGCGTGGGTGGGCAGCAGGGCCTTGAGCGCTTCCAGGTTGTCGCCCTGGATCAGCCAGTTGTCGGCGGCGGCGTCGCCGAAGCCTTGTTGCGCTTCGAGCAGGCGGTAGGGCACGTCTTGCGCCGCCTTGACGGCCTGGGCCTTGTTGAGCCAATCGAGTATGGGCATGGGTTATCGGTGTTCGATTGTTCGCGGTTGGTTGTAGTCACTAGTCTCCCGCCGCAAATCCTACCATTTCAAGGCCCTGACTGGTGTGGTGGCTTTGTCCCAAGCCGGGCTGGCCGCCGGCCGCCGGCCCGGCTAAAGTGCGGGTTCAACCTTCAGGGAGGCGCCCAATGATCAAGCTGCTTTATCTCTTCCATGTGCTGGCCACGGTGGTGTGGGTGGGCGGCATGTTCTTTGCCCATCAGGTGTTGCGGCCGGTGGCGGCGGCGCAGTTGGAGCCGCCGCAGCGCCTGCGCTTGTGGGCCGGGGTGTTCGGCCGCTTCTTCCCGTGGGTGTGGGCGGCGGTGGTGTTGCTGCTGGTGACGGGGCAGGGCGTGGTGGCGCAGGTGGGCGGCTATGGCGTAGTGCCCAAGCATGTGCATGTGATGGCTGGCATCGGTTATTTGATGGCGGCGATTTTCGCCTATGTGTATTTCGTGCCTTATCGCCGCTTCGTTGCGGCGGTGCAGGCCGAGGCCTGGCCGACGGCGGGCGAGGTGCTGGTGGTGATTCGCCGGATTATCGGCACCAACCTCACCTTGGGCCTGCTCAATATCGCGCTGGTGTTTGTGTTGCCGGTGGTGATGTAGCGGGTTAGCGCTGGGCCAGGGCCAGTTTGGCCGTGCGGTCCAGTTTTATGTCTTGCCTTTGATCAATGATGGGCTGAGTGTTGTTTTAGATTTTTTGAAAAAACTAAAACAACACGGAGGGCTAATTTAATTTCTCGGCTGTGGCTATCTCTCAGCCGGAAAATTCCTGCCAATTGAATCTGTCAGATTCGATCTGACGCCACTAGCCGTACACCTCGTCATGGCTGCCGATGTCGAGCAGCAGAATTTCGTGCTCGGTGACTTGCAGCGTGAGCGTGATGCGGTAGCTGTAGGTAAGGCTAATGGCTTGCATGCCTTGCAACTTGCCGGTGAGCGGGTGGAGTTTCAGGCTGGGTTCGAAGGGGTCGCTGCGCAGTTGTTCCAAGGTCTGGATGAAGCGCGGCCTCAGATCGGGGTGCTTGGTCAGAAACTTGCGGGCACGGCGCTCGAAGAAGGCCGTGGTGACCAGGTTGTAGCTCATTCGGCCGCGCTGTCGATGCGTTGCATCAGGGCTTCGACGCTGTCGTGGCGGGTGACGCGGCCGGCCTTGGCGTCTTCGAGCGAGGCCTTGATGCGCGCCAGGGTGGCTTCTTCCTGAAGTTCCATCAGTTCGCGGTAGTTTTCTTCGGTCAGCACCACGTATTGCGGCCGGTTGTTTTTGACGATGTGCACCGGGCCTTGGGCCAGGGCCTCGTCGACCGCAGAGATGCCGCGGCGCTTGATTTCTTGGGCGGGCAGGATGTTCATGGTGGTTTCCGGTATCTAATAAGGTACTGATTTAAGCATCGTATTGGGTATTAGGCAAGTTTGGCTTGTGGATTGCCGCGCCCGCTGCTCGGGCTCGCATACGACCCACATGGCCTTCAGGCCATAGTGGATCGGAGTCCCCTTGTGGGGCAATGACGGCAGTAGGTTATGACCGCTGGCGCCAATAGCCCGGCTGGCGGCGAAAGTGGGCATAGGCCACGATCAGTATTTCGCTTTGGCTTGCGCGGTAGATGATGGAGTAGGGGTAACGGTGCAGGGCATAGCGCCGTAGCTTGCTGCCCAGCGGGTGCCAGGCATGGGGGAACCGACGGATCATCGATTGGGCCATGCGCACCTCGTGCAGCATGGCCGCGGCTAAATCCGGGTTTATTTCTGCGTAGTGGTCTAGGGCTTCTTCCAGGTCGCGTGTGGCGGCGGCCAGTTCGCGGATTTTCATTGGCGCCCGTATTTGCTGCTCAGCCGGGCCATGACTTCTTCGGATTCGTGCGCTTGCATCTCGCCCCGCTCATGGGCGGCCAATCGGTCTTCGCATTCTTTCAGCCAGGTGGCTTCCCACTCGGGGGTGGGCGGGGTCAGCATCTCGTGCAGGGCATCGGTCAGAATGGCCTGTTCTTCCGGGCTCAGGTGTTTGGCCTGTTCCACCAGCGATTCGACTTTTGCGTTCATTGAGGGGCCTCTTGAGGCGTTGGTGTGGGGTCAGATTAGCGTGTTGCGGGGCGGGCTTCAACCTTTGGCCAGGGCCAGTTTGGCCGTGCGGTCCAGCTTTTTCAGCGCGGCTTCGCGCTTGGCGGCGGCCGACCGGTTGTCGGCCGTTTCCGAATAGATGAGTTCCACCGGGCGCCGGCTGCGGGTGTAGCGCGCGCCCAGGGCGCCGCCTTGGTTGTGTTCTTCCAGCCGCCGGGCCAGGTCGGTGGTGATGCCGGTGTAGAGGGTGCCGTCGGCGCAGCGCAGGATGTAGACGTGCCAGGGGGTCATGCCGGGATGAGCTCGTCCCGTATGAAATGCAGATGGATGAGCTTTGGGGCTTGCTCGACGACGAAAGTGATCGAACTCACGGCCCTGGGTTTATGTGTGGCAAGGCTCGATTGCGACGGAGCGGTCGTACAGGGTTTCCGGTGCGATATCCAGGTTGCCGGGCCAGCATACGGTGTCGAAGGCTACATAGGCCTGTTTGAACAAGGCGGGGTCTTGCAGTTTCTTGAAGACGCCTTTGTCGAGATAGGGGCGGGCGTCGAATAAGCGGGTCTCGCCGGTGCTGAATATCAGTTCCAGATGGAAGTTGTCTCTCGGGGTGACTTGGGTAACTGTTTCCATGTCTTCGGCTTCCTATCGCAGCGGGTCGATGGGGAAAGGGGGTTCTCCGTTAACGGCTAATTCCCAATCGGCCATCAGTTCTTCGCGGTGTATCTCAATCCACGCTTGGACGAGCTTGGCTTTGGCAGCGGGTATCTCGCCGCCCAGCAATACGCCATCGAGTATAGAGAAAGACGCCTGCTGGCCTTGATACCGTGCATGGATGTGGGGCAGTTTGTGCCGTTCATCATCGAAGAAATACAGATAGATGATGATCCCGTAGAACATGCTGATCGTCGGCATGCAGTCCTCGTAACCCTTTGAACTTGCAGCCAGAGTAGCTGGTTGTGCGGCCGGCTTCAACTAGTCCACCCGCTGCCCGTGCTCCCGGGTGGCGTGGAATTTCACCTTGGGCCACTTTTCCATCAGCAGTTCCAGGTTGTAGCGGTTGGTGGCCAGGTAGACCGGGTTGCCGTCGACGTCTTGCGCCATGCGGATCATCTGGTCCTTCTCGAACTGGCGGCGGGTGGCCTCGTCGGGAAAGCTCAGCCAGCGGGCGGTGTGGATGTCGGCACCGTCGTAGACGGCATCGACCTTGTATTCGGTGGCCAGGCGCTGGGCCACCACCTCGAATTGCAGTTGGCCCACGGCGCCCAGCAGCAGGGCGCCGCCGGCCAGGGTTTCGAACACCTGGATGGCGCCTTCTTCGCCCAGCTCTTTCAGGCCCTTTTGCAGTTGCTTGCTCTTGAGCGGGTCGCGTGGGCGGGCGGTGCGGAACATCTCGGGCGCGAAGTAGGGTATGCCCTTGAAGTGCAGGGCCTCGCCTTCGGTGAGGGTGTCGCCGATCTGCAATTGGCCGTGGTTGTGGATGCCGATGATGTCGCCGGCCACGGCGTCTTCCATGTGCACGCGCTCGTTGGCCATGAAGGTGAGGGCGTTGGCCAGTTTCATCTCGCGGCCCATGCGCTGGTGTTGCACCTTCATGCCCGGCGTGTAGCGGCCGGAGCAGACGCGGAAGAAGGCGATGCGGTCGCGGTGCTTCGGGTCCATATTGGCCTGGATCTTGAACACGAAGCCGGTGAACGGTTTTTCGGCCGGCTCGACCATGCGCACGCCCGCGTCGCGCTGTTGCGGCGGCGGCGCCCATTCCACCAGGGCCTGCAAAATTTCGCGCACGCCGAAGTTGTTGATGCCCGAGCCGAAGAACACCGGGGTCTGGCGCCCGGCCAGGAAGGCGGTGATGTCGAACGGCGAGCTGGCGCTCTGGATCAGCTCGACGTCGTCGCGGGTGGTGCCGATCTCCAGGGGGAACATCTCGTCCAGCCGCGGGTTGTTCAGGCCTTCGATCAGCTCGGTCTGGCCGCCGGCGTGTTCTTCGCCTGCTTGGAACAGCATGGTCTGGTCGTGCAGCAGGTGGTAGACGCCGCGAAAGCTCTTGCCCATGCCGATGGGCCAGGTCACCGGGGCGCAGTCGATCTTCAGCACCGACTCGATCTCTTCCAGCAGTTCTACCGTCGGCTTCACTTCGCGGTCGAGCTTGTTGACGAAGGTGATGATGGGCGTGTTGCGCAGGCGGCAGACGTCGAGCAGCTTGATGGTCTGCGCCTCGACGCCCTTGGCCGCGTCGATCACCATCACTGCGGCGTCGACGGCGGTGAGCACGCGGTAGGTGTCTTCCGAGAAGTCCTGGTGGCCGGGGGTGTCGAGCAGGTTGATGGTGTGGCCGGCATAGTCGAACTGCATGACCGAGCTGGTCACCGAGATGCCGCGCTGCTTTTCCACCTCCATCCAGTCCGAGGTGGCG
>JAJZTV010000176.1 GCA_021847385.1 Pseudomonadota bacterium
CGACACCCTCGCCTTCCCGCGCCGGTTCGACGGCACGATCAAGGAGATCTGGTCGCTGCAACCGCGCTTCGAACAACGCAGCGGCGCACGGCCTTACCGCCTGTTGACCCACCCGCGCTTCCGCGCCGGCTATGACTTCCTGCTGATCAGGGCCAAGGGCGGCGATGCCCCGCAAGAGCTGGCCGATTGGTGGGGCCGATTCCAGGATGCCGGCGAGGCCGAACGCGCCAACATGCTGCAACCGACCAAGGCCGGCGAAAGCAAGCGCCGCCGACGCCGGCGCGGACCGAAAAAAACCACCGACGATGGAGCTTCGAACCTTGCCTAAACCTGCTCAGGCCTTCGTCGCCCTCGGTGCCAACCTGGACGATCCGGCCGACCAAGTCGAACGCGCCTTCCCGGAATTGGCGCGATTGCCGCAGACACAGCTACTCGCGCGTTCCTCGCTGTATCTCACCAAGCCGGTGGGCTATACCGACCAGCCGGACTTCATCAATGCCGTCGCCTTGGTCGAGACGACACTGACGCCACGGCAACTGCTGGATCAATTGCTGGCGATCGAACAACGTCATGGCCGCCGCCGCGAATTCCGCAACGCGCCGCGCACCTTGGACCTCGACCTGTTGCTCTACGACAACCTAGCCATGCACGAGCCGGGGCTGACCTTGCCGCATCCGCGCATGCACGAGCGCGCCTTCGTGCTGGCGCCGCTGCTGGAGATCGCCCCCGATTGCATCATCCCCGGCGCCGGTGCTGCCGCCACAGCCCTACCTCGCACCGATGCCAGCGACCTACGCAAGCTGGCGCCCACACAGATCACACTGTCCGCATGCCCCTGAAGCAACTCCGTTATGTCGTCGTCGAAGGCCCTATCGGTGTAGGCAAGACCAGCCTGTCGCGGCGCCTGGCGCACCGCCTGCAGGCCGAGTTGATCCTGGAGCAGGCGGAGGACAACCCTTTCCTCGCCCGCTTCTATGAAGACAAGCGACGCTATGCGCTGGCCGCGCAGTTGTTCTTCCTGCTGTCGCGCGCGGAACAGATTCGCCAGTTGTCGCAGGATGACCTATTCGCCGGGCCGAAGGTAGCCGATTACCTGATCGACAAGGACATGCTGTTCGCCCGGCTCAATCTGGACGAGGCCGAATTCCGGCTCTACCAAAAGCTCTATGCCGACCTGCGGCCGCAAGCCCCCACGCCTGACCTGGTGATCTACCTCCAGGCCTCGCCCACCACGCTGAGCCAACGCGTGCGCCGGCGCGGTCTAAATTATGAGCAGGGCATGTCCGAGGCCTACCTGGCCGAACTGACCCGGCTCTACACCGAATTCTTTTATCATTACGACGCGGCGCCGCTGCTCATCGTCAATAGCGAGCGGCTTAACTTCGCCGACAGCGACGAGGATTTCGAATTGCTGTTCCAACGCATCAGCGAAATGCGCGGCGCGCGCGAATTCTTCAACCGGGGGTAGGAGCCTATTTCAGCAGAGGGTATGCCATGCGACAGGGTTATTTGGGATGCAACGCGAGGCGTGGCGAGGAGACAGTGGTTATTCCACGGCGACAAGCCGCAACGCGGCGATGCGCCCCAATCCCCCTGTCCCTTCGGGTTGCTGTGCAAACACGCGCCTGCTTTGTCACTCGTTTCGTGAATGGAACAACCATTCACTTCAACTCGTTTCGCGCATTCATCGCGTTTGCACCGCAACGCGTGACATACGCCCTGCTGAAATAGGCTCCATCATGTTTCTACCTCAGTTGCTAGCCAAAGCAGCCAAAGGCGAAAAACTCGCGGTGCTGACCTGCTACGACGCGAGCTTCGCCCGCATCCTGGCGCGGGCCGGGGTCGACATCCTGCTGGTCGGCGATTCGCTCGGCATGACCGTGCAAGGCCACGCCACCACCTTGGCCGTCACCCTGGAGCAAATGGTCTACCACACCGAGGCCGTGGCCCGCGGCGCCGACAGGGCCTTCATCATGGCCGACCTGCCCTTCGGTAGCTACCAGGCAAGCCCGCAACAGGCCTTCGCCAGCGCCGCGCGCTTGCTGGGCGCCGGTGCCAACATGGTCAAACTCGAAGGCGGTGCGGTGATGTGCGATACCGTCGGCTTCCTGGTCGCGCGCGGCGTGCCGGTCTGCGCCCACCTCGGCCTGCTGCCGCAATCGGTCAACGCCAGCGGCTATCGGGTACAGGCCAAGGAAGCGGCCGAGGCGCAGCAATTGCTCGACGACGCCCTCGCCCTGCAGGCTGCCGGCGCGCAGATGCTGCTGCTCGAAGCCATTCCCGCCGCGCTGGCGCGCAGGGTCGGCGAACAACTGAGCATCCCCACCATCGGCATCGGTGCCGGCCCGGACTGCACCGCGCAGGTCCTGGTCCTGCACGACATCCTAGGCCTGACCGAACAGCCGCCGAGCTTCGCCAAGAACTTCATGCTCGGCGCCAGCGGCATCGAGGCCGCAGTGCGCGCCTATGTCGAGGCCGTCAAGAGCGGCCAATTCCCCGTCGCCTGATGCGCGTCATCCACAGCGTAACCGAGCTGCGCGCGGCGTTGCGCGGCGAGTCTGAAACCGCCTTCGTGCCGACCATGGGCAATCTGCATGCCGGCCACGTCGCCTTGGCCGAACAGGCGAAACGGGCCGGCCGGCCGGTGGTGGCCAGCATCTTCGTCAACCCGCTGCAATTCGGCGCCGGCGAAGATTTCGAACGCTACCCGCGCACCCTCGACGCCGATTGCGCGAAGCTGGCGGCGGTCGGCACCGACGTGGTCTTCGCGCCAAGCGCAGCCGAGATGTACCCCGAACCGCAGACCTTCCAGGTCGTGCCGCCGTTGGCCGGCGAGCTGTGCGGCGCACAGCGGCCCGGCCACTTCCAGGGCGTCGCCACCGTGGTGCTGAAGTTGTTCAACATCGTGCAACCGCGTTATGCGGTGTTCGGCAAGAAGGATTACCAGCAACTGTTCATCCTGAAGGGCCTGGTACGCCAGTTCAACCTGCCGATTGAGATCATCGACGGAGAAACGGTGCGGGCCGAAGATGGGCTCGCCCTATCCTCACGCAACAGTTACCTATCGCCCGCCGAGCGGGCCGAGGCACCGCGTCTATATGCCGCCTTGCGGCAGGCCGCAGCCAAGCTCATCGCCGGAGCGACCGACCACGGCGCGATCGAGGACGAGGCCGGGGCGGAATTGGCCCGCCATGGCTGGCGTGTCGATTACGTGTCGATCCGCAGCCAGGCCACGCTGTTGCCACCCGCTGCCGGCGAGACCGCCCTGGTCGTCCTGGCCGCCGCCCGGCTGGGCAGCACCCGGCTGATCGACAACCTTGAACTGGCGCTGAATAGGGTATAATCGCTGCCCTTTCAACGGATTAGCCTGCCATGCAACGGACTTTGCTCAAATCCAAGCTGCATCGCGTACGCGTGACCGCCGCCGAGCTGGAGTACGAGGGCTCCTGCGCGATCGACGAGCTGTTGCTCGAGGCGGCCGACATCCGCGAATACGAACAGATCCAGATCTACAACGTCAGCAACGGCGAACGGTTCACGACCTATGCCATTCGTGGCGAACGCGGCAGCGGCATGATCTCGGTCAACGGCGCGGCGGCACGCAAAGCCGCGGTCGGCGACGTCCTGATCATCGCCACCTACGCCGTCTACAACGAGATCGAACTGGCCCGCTACCAGCCCAAGCTGGTGTATGTGGAGGCCGGCAACCGCATCCGCGAGATCGGCCACCAAATCCCGGCGCAGGCGGCTTGATATTCAGGCCGGCGGCCAGCCCGCCTGCTGCCGGAATCGTGCCCAATCGAAGTGCGGCCCGGGGTCGGTCTTACGCCCCGGCGCAATGTCCGAGTGGCCGGCAAGGTCGACCAGGCTCGGATAGGCCGTGCGCAGGGCCTGCGTCAAGCCGATCAAGCGCGCGTACTGCGCATCGGTGAACGGCAGGTCGTCAGCGCCTTCCAATTCAACCCCAATCGAAAAATCGTTGCAGCGTTCGCGCCCCTGCCAGCGCGATGCGCCGGCATGCCAGGCCCGCATGCTGCAAGGCACGAACTGGATCAGCGCGCCATCGCGCCGGATGAAAAAATGAGCCGAGACCCTGAGGTCCTTGATCGCCGCGTAATAGGGGTGAGCGGCAGGATCGAGGCCGTTGGTAAATAGCTCCAGCACGCCCGGCCCGCCGAACTCGCCTGGCGGCAGGCTGATGTTGTGGATCACCAACAAACTCGGCGACATCCCCGCCGGACGCGCATCGCAATTGGGCGACGGGACGTGCGGCACGTCGGTCAGCCAGCCTTCGGCATCGATATGCTCCAAGCCGCCCATCAGCTCGCCTCCTTCCCCAGAAACCCGGCTGGGCCCTGGTAGAATGCGCTATCCGCGATAAGGAACCCACTCATGCTGCTACTCGAACTCCTGTTTTTCCTCGTGCTCATTCTCGTCGCCGCCGAGGTTTTCGTAAACGCCTTGGAGCATCTGGGCGAGCGCCTGAAGATTTCCGAGGGCGTGACCGGTTCGGTCTTCGCCGCGATCGGCACCGCCCTGCCGGAGACCCTGGTGCCGCTGCTGGCCATCTTCGGCGGCACCCAGAACCAACAAGTGAACGAGGAGATCGGCGT